>NZ_JBIAQI010000014.1:0-197255 GCF_042888905.1 Streptosporangium sp. NPDC002721 | reverse complement strand
CCGGGGCCCCCCCCCCCCCCCCCAACCCACCCCCCCCCAACCCCCCCCCCCCCCCCCTCCGGGGGGGGGCCCCCGCCCCCCCCCCCCCCCCCCCCCCCCCCACGCCGGCCTATCGAGCCCTCCCGGACAGCAGGGCCGTCCAGATCGCCCGAGTTTCGGTGATCGACCAACGATGGCTCTCGTCCACCCGGTGATCGCCGTCGAGTTGTGTGATGCGCCGGATGAAGCCCTGACCACCGCCCTCGCACAGCTCGTACACCGTGGCCCGGCACGCGCACGTCCACGCCACCGGCCGCACCCGTTCCGGCATGCCGTACGACGCGCGCCAGTCGAGCCGCGTGTGATCACGCTGTGCCGGGCCCAGATGCGGGCTCAGGCACGTCTCGTCCAGCCCGATCACGGCACCCGCTCCGGGATCACCTCGGATGGCGGATATGCCCGCTGGAGTTCTTCGCGGCGATGGGCGACGCATCGTGCCGCTGCAACCGGATCGTCCACACCGTACGCGGTGTAGAGCCGCCGTCCCGTCTTCCATGACAGGTGACCGGTCCACCACCGGTAAACCGTGCCGTCCGTCCAGACGAGAAGCTCACGCCAGACCGACACCATGGCGACGCCGAACCCGTGGTGGACATCGGCGTGAACGCCCAGAGCCGCGAGTTCGGTTCGCAGGTCCTCCGCAGCGGCACAGGCGTCGCGGGGAGTATCGGGTCTCACCGCTTCCGAAGAGATGGCGACCATGCCCGCAAGCATCACGGAGAGTTACATCTGACTCCAGATACGTGATGTGGCAGTTGAAGGTCGCGATCATGAAACCTGCCACGCGAGGTGGCAGTCCGGTCAGGACTCGATCCCCAGGAAGCTCGCGATCTCCGCGTGCTCGGCCCGCAGCGCCCGCGAACGGTCCTCGATGAGCTGATCGACCACGCGCCGGGCGAACGACTGGTACCTGAGCCAGTGCGGCACCCGCGTCCTGAGGTCGTGGAGGATCACCCATGATTCGGCCGTGTTGCCCTCGGAGGCGTGGGCGCTCGCCACATCGAGCAGGTGGCGATGCCGGGTGCTGCTCGACAGCCTGCCCGACGGCCGCACCCCCTCGTGAATCTCCAGGGCCCTGGCACTCTTCCCCTGGACCACGGCGTACTCGACGGCTTTGATCTGGATCAGCTCCGGGGAGAAACCCGCGAAGGTCGCCGAACCCCGAGCCGCCCACAGCGAAGGAGCCTCCAGCTCCCGTCCCTCGATGCGATGGGCCCCGGCCCTGGCGAGGGCCAGCATCTCGTCGGCATCGTCACCCTCGTTGTTCCGTACGGCCGCCGCCGACGCCCACAGCAACAGCCAACCCCAGGTGGCGAACTGCGCGGGGGTGCCGGTCGAGAATCGTGGCTCGATGGCCTCGGCGGTCGTCATGGCGGCACGGCGGGAGTCGTCCAGTCGTCCCTCGCGAAGGAACAGCCAGCACTCGTTGAAGACGTTCCACGCGCCCAGCAGCGGATCGTCGGCTCGCTCGGCCGCCGCGATCCCCTCGGAGATCGCCTGGTAGGCGAGGTCGTACTGCTGAAGCTGGATCAGTGCCTGCGCGGAGAACTGGAAGGTCTGTGAGAGAAGCGTCAGCGCGGCGCGCTCCTCGTCTCCGCCATAAGCGTCGGCCAGCAGTGAGCGGGCCTCCAGAAGCAGCGAGGGAATCGTCTGCACGACCGCGCGGTAGTCGTCCTCCCTGTAGAGCCGGTTCGCCGCCAGGAACGAGGCACGCACCGATTCGTACGTGACCTGGCCGTCGAGGTCGGGCAGCTGGACTCCGGTCAGCCCGCGCACCGGCTTGAGTGTCCGGCGCAGCGCGAAGAGGTCCGCATGCACGGTCTCGTCCAGGGGCGACACCGGTTCGGGGGAGGGCTGGAACAGGTCGGAGGTCCGCACGTTCAGCGCCTGGGCCAGCTTGCGCAGCGTCGAGACGCGGGCACTCTTGCGGTCGCCCTGTTCGAGTTTTCGGACGGTGGACACGCTGACACCCGAGCGCTCTTCCAGGTCTTCCTGCGTGAGCCCTTTGCTCACCCGGATGCGTGCCAGGTTGTCACCGAGGGCCGGTTCCACCGCCATGATCCAGAACACCTCAATCCGGAGTCGGCCTGCCTCCAGGGTAATCCCGGCCGCCGGCCCTCTTTTGGCGGAAGCGCCATTGTTCCCTCAAGGCGAGGGAGACCGTGCGGTCCGGGTGGACCGCATAGACCTGTGAGCCTACGCATGACGGTCCCGGGGCTCGACATGTCCGCCGAGGGCTTGAACCTGCCGCGACGGCAGGTCGTACCGTCGTGGACGTGATCGGGAAAGACGACGCCGGGCGCCGGTGGAGCATCGGTGAGGTGGCGCGGGCGAGCGGGACGACCGTGCGGGCACTGCGCCACTACGACGCGATCGGCCTGCTGCGCGCGAGCGAACGCACAGCGTCGGGCCACCGCCGCTACATCGGGGACGATGTTCGGCGGCTGTACCGGGTGCGGGCCCTGCGAACGCTCGGGCTGTCCCTGGAGGAGATCGCGGAAGTCCTCGCGGACTCCACGGACGGCCTGGCGGCGATGCGCGACCTGCTGACGGCCCAGCTCCGCGAGCTGGAGGCGCAAGGCGTACGGATCCAGCGGCTCACCCAGCGGCTGCACGGCCTGCTGGGACAGATCGACAACGCGTCGATGCCCGATCCGGACCAGTTCATGACGACCCTGGAGATGATCTCTATGTTCGAGAACTCGTTCACGACGGAACAGCGGGAGCGGCTGGCCAGGCGCAGGTCCGACCTCGGCCCTGAGGTCGTCGAGACGGCCAGAACCGAATGGGCGGGGCTCGTCGAGGAGCTCCTGCGGCACGTGCGGGACGACACCCCCGTCGACGACCCTCGGGTGCGGGCCCTGGTCCACCGCTGGGACGCGCCGGCGAACCGGTTCCACGACGACAGCGACGACGGGGAGGGGACCAAGGCCGCGGCGCGGCGGATGTGGCGGGAGAACAGCGAGGAGATCGGCCGGAGCCTCCCCTGGCCCGCGGACCGCATGCGCAACCTGGTGCACTACCTGGAGCGCTCACGGCAGGCCGGATGACCACGACCTGAAACGCTCACCACAGGCCGGACGACCACGACCTGAAACGCTTCCAGGCCCGACCTGAGGACGGTGTCCTCCAACGCCCGAAGGGGTGAGTGGGAGCCGGACTCCGGTCGTGTCCCGGCGGCCTGGGAGGACTGCAGGACGACCCGCCGGACCCCGGACGCCTTCGCGACGTCGAGGATGGCCCCCGGGTTCAGGTGCTCACCGGCACCGGCACCGGCCTCGTCGAGGCGGCGATCGACGCGCACGCGCTCAACTTCCAGGCGATGACCGCCTCCCTCGACCTGCGCACCGGCCCCCGGGACCGCCTGAAGGCGCTCCTGCGCGGCTGGGCCGAGCAACGCGAGCTCACCGCACGGTACGGCTGCCCCACCGGGACCCTCTGCTCGGAGCTCGACAAGCGCACCGACGGCCTGGACCGCGCCGCGGCCGAGGTCATGCGGTTGCTGATCGACTATGCCGAGCTGCAGTTCCGGTCCATGGGCCGAGCCGACTCCCGCGAGCTCGCGATCGCTCTGGTCTCCGCCTACCAGGGCATCTCGCTCCTCACCAACACCTTCAGGGACCCCGAGCTCATGACCGGGGAGTGCCGTCGCCTGGAGCGCTGGATCGACTCACTCGCCTGAGGGCCCGCGCCGGTGAGCTCGGCGGCCCGCGCCAGGTTCGCCGAAACGCCCGTACGGGCTCACGGAAGATCGACGCCACGCCCGGGGCGACCGCCACGAGAACCAATCACCATCAAAGGTAAAAAACGCTTCCACCTGCGGTTATATATGTCGATATAGCGCCAAGACCCCGTCAGTGAAGTGAATTAGTATCCGATATGTGAGCATCCCATCCCATGGGCCGCTGAAGCTGAGCGTTGGCGCGAGCACCGGTATGAAGATCGGCGCCATCCTCCTCACCGTCCCATTCGTCGGTTTCCCGCTGTTTGTGATCTCGAAGCTCGAACGGGCCGTTCAGTTCTCCGAGGGATCCGCTCTCGGATTCCAGCTCCTGATGGTGCCCTTCGTCGTGGCCCTGCTGGTCTTCCTCGTCGTCGCCCTCGGCATCTTCCGCTTCCGGGCGGAGATGGAGGGAAGCGTCGTGGAGGTCCACGGCGCGTTCACGACGCGCAGGGTGGACCTCGCGCGGGCCCGCGTCTGGCTGGACTCCTTCTCCGAGCGCTCAAGGGCCCGCGACCTGACGAGCCACCGGCTCCCGTACCTGTACATGTACGCCCAGGAGCCGGGCGGCCGGAAAGTCCTGCTGCGGCTGCGCGCGGCGCGCGCCTTCCTGCCGCCGCACGAGCTGGCGGCCCTCGCGGACGCCATCGAGTCGGGCCACCGTACGGGGGAGGACGCCGACCAGGCGGCCCGCACGGCCGACCTCCTCCGGCGCCTGAGCGCCGACCCCGCCGTCAAGATCCCCTGAGCGACTCCCGTTCCCACAACGGCCCACAGGTTCCCGTCACGGCCCAGGGATTCCCATACGACTCAGGGCTTCAGCGGGCCGGGACACACGTCCTAGGGTTGGCCCGTGCTGCATCTACGTGTGATCAGTCCACCGGAGCTGTCGGGCAAGGTGCTGGAGGTGCTCGACGGGTGCGTCGGCGTCGTCAACATCGTCGTGTTCCCCGGCGCCGCGCGCTCCCCCGCCGGCGACCTCCTTCAGTTCGACATCGCCCGCGAGTCCGCCAACGAGGTGATCGACCACCTCCAGGACCTCGGCCTGCACGCGGAGGGCTCGATCGCGGCCGAGCAGGTCGACCTGTCGATCTCGGAGGTGGCCGAGCGCGCCCAGGAGGAGGCGCCCGGTGACAGCGACGACGCCGTGGTCTGGGCGGAGTTCGCCCAGCGGGTCGACGAGGACACCCGGCTCACCTGGGCCTTCCTGGCGTTCCTGACGATCGCCACGCTGCTCGCGGCGATCGGCGTGATCGTCAACTCACCGATCCTCATCATCGGCGGGATGGTGATGGGGCCGGAGTTCGGCGCGATCGCGGCCATCTGCTTCGGCCTGCTCCGTACCGACCGGGACCTCATCGGCCGCGCGTCCAGGACCCTGGTCCTGGGCTTCGCCGCCGCCATCGCGATCACCTTCGTCTGCGCACTGGTCTCACGGGGGCTCGGCTGGATCGACGTGAACTCACTGAACGGGCACAAGGAGATCGAGTTCATCGTCAAGCCCGACAGGTGGTCGTTCATCGTCGCGCTGCTCGCCGGGGCCGCCGGGGTGCTCTCGGTCACCGCGGGCAAGTCCTCGGCCCTGGTCGGCGTCTTCATCTCGGTCACCACGGTCCCCGCCGCCGGATACTTCGCGGTCGCCGCCGCGCTGGCCCGCTGGGGCGACATGGCCGCCTCGGCCGTCCAGCTCGGGGTGAACGTCGCGGGCATGGTCATCTCCGGCGTGGTGACGCTCCTCGTCCAGAAGGCCTACTGGTCCCGGTTCGGGATACGCCTGCCCGCCCGTCCGGGTGGGGGTTAGCCGCCGAGAATTGCCCTTTCGGACGAGGCGGGCCTCCTTCCCGTGACGGAGGTGCGCACCTGCGGCGACGGATAGTGTCCGAGCATGACTATCCTCGCCACCGAGGGACTAACCAGACGTTTCCCCCGGGTGACGGCGCTCGACCAGCTCACCGTCACCGTCGGCCCCGGTGTGACCGGCCTGGTCGGCGCCAACGGCGCGGGCAAATCCACGCTGATCAAGATCCTCCTCGGCCTGCTCGAACCCAGCGCGGGAAGCGCCCGGGTGCTGGGCATGGACGCGGCGACCCAGGGGGCGGAGATCCGCCGGGTCGTGGGTTACATGCCGGAGCACGACTGCCTGCCGCCCGACCTGTCCGCCACCGAGTTCACCGTGCACATGGCCCAGATGTCGGGCCTGCCGCGCACCGCGGCCCGCGAGCGCGCCGCCGACGTCCTGCGCCACGTCGGGCTGTACGAGGAGCGCTACCGGGCGATGGGCGGCTACTCCACCGGCATGAAGCAGCGCGTCAAGCTGGCCCAGGCCCTGGTGCACGACCCGCGCCTGGTCCTGCTGGACGAGCCCACCAACGGCCTCGACCCGCGGGGCCGCGACGAGATGCTCTCGCTGATCCGCAGGATCGGCTCCGAGTTCGGCATCAGCGTGCTGGTCACCTCCCACCTGCTGGGCGAGCTGGAGCGGATCTGCGACCACGTCATCGTCATCGACGGCGGCAAGCTGCTGCGCTCCTCGGCCATCGGGGAGTTCACCCAGATCACCCAGACCGTGACCGTCGAGGTCGAGGAGGGCCAGGACGCGCTGGCGGCCCGCCTGACCGAGCTGGGCGAGACCGTCACCCCGCACGGCAGGCTGCTGCTCGTCCACGTCCGCGCGCCGGAGACCTTCGACACCCTCCGCGACGCCGTCTGCGAGCTCGACCTCTGCCTCGTACGCGTGGAGCAGGGCCGCCAGCGCATCGAGGACGTCTTCAGGGAGCCCGCCAATGTCTGAGTCCGTCTCCGAACCCACGGGCGTCATCCACGACATCGGATACCGCCACTACGAGGGGCCCCGGCTCGGCCGCGGCCACGCCACCGCCGCGCTCACCGTGCACAGCCTGCGCGGGATCTTCGGGCTCGGCCGCACGGCCCGTTCGAAGATCATCCCGTTCTCGCTCCTGGGCATCATGCTCCTGCCCGCGGTCGTCTCCATCGCCATCATGGCGCTGGCCCAGCAGGAGGGGATGCGCTACACCGAGTACGCCGTCATCATGCAGGCCGTGCTCGCGATCTTCCTCGCCTCGCAGTCGCCGTACGCCGTCGCGCCCGACCTGCGCTTCCGGGTGCTGCCGCTCTACCTGTCGCGCCCGGTGACGATCGGGGACTACGTCGGGGCGAAGCTCGCGGCGATGACCGTCGCCATGTTCCTGCTGCTGGCGGCACCGCTCACCGTGCTCTACATCGGTGAGGTGGTCATCGACCTGCCCGGCGACACGCACACCGCCGAGTACCTCACGAGCATGGCCGGAGCGGTCGGCTACGCGCTGCTGCTGGCCTGCCTGGGCGTGGCCATCGCCTCGTTCACCCCCAGGCGCGGGCTGGGCGTGGCCGCGGTCATCGCCTTCTACCTGCTCGCCTCCGCCGTGTCGACCGTGCTGTTCGCGACGCTGGAGTCGATGGGCGACGACACCACCGCCGCGTGGGCGTGGCTGATCAACCCGTTCTTCCTCGTGGACGCCGCCATACATGTCGGCCTCTTCGGGGCGACGCCCACCGCGGGCGTCATCTACCCTCCCGGCGGCGGAACCCTGGTCGCGGGAGTGATCCTGATCGCGCTGATCGCCCTCTCCGTCACGGCCCTGCTCGCGCGCTACCGTAAGGCGGCCTCCCGATGAAGATCGAACTGGCCCAGGTGTCCCGCTGGTACGGCAACGTGGTCGCCGTCAACGACATCACCATGACCGTCGGCCCCGGCGTCACCGGCCTGCTCGGCCCGAACGGCGCGGGCAAGTCCACGCTGCTGCACATGATGGCCGGGTTCCTCGCCCCCTCCGGCGGCACCGTCACCCTCGACGGCGACCGCATCTGGCGCAACCACGAGATCTACCGCTCCATCGGCCTGGTCCCCGAGCGCGAGGCCGTCTACGGCTTCCTCACCGGCTGGCAGTTCGTACTGTCCAGCGCCAGGCTGCACCGCCTCCCCAACCCCGACGACGCCGCGCGCAAGGCGCTCGCCCTGGTGGAGATGGAGAGTGCCAAGGACCGCAGGATCGAGACGTACTCCAAGGGCATGCGCCAGCGCGTCAAGGTGGCCGCGGCCCTCGTCCACGACCCGCAGGTCCTGCTGCTCGACGAGCCGTTCAACGGCATGGACCCGCGCCAGCGCCTGCACCTGATGGACCTGGTCCGCGCCATGGGCACCGCGGGCAAGACCATCCTGTTCAGCTCGCACATCCTGGAGGAGGTGGAGCGGGTCGCCCAGCACATCGAGGTGCTCGTCGCCGGGCGCCACGCCGCCTCCGGCGACTTCCGCGAGATCCGCCGCCGGATGACCGACCGCCCGCACCTGTTCAGGGTCCGCTCCAGCGACGACCGCCGCCTGGCGTCCGCGCTGATCGCCGACGCCTCCTCGGGCTCGGTCTCGCTGACCGAGGCGGGCCTGGAGGTGCACGCCGTCGACTTCCGGCGCTTCACCCGGCTGCTGCCCAGGGTCGCCAAGGACGCCGACATCCGGATCCTGCAGGTCTCCCCCGCCGACGAAGACCTGGAGAGCGTCTTCTCCTACCTGATCAACAGGAGCAGCTGACCATGAACGGTGTCATCGCCGGAATCTCCTACCGGGCGCTCCTCGGCCGCCGCCGGATCTGGCTGCTGATCATGCTGCCCCTGGTGCTGGTCGCGATGGCCGCGCTGCTGAGGTTCATCGGCGCCGCCGACGAGCGGACCGCGGTCACGCTCATGCAGACCTTCGCCATCGGCACCATGCTGCCGTTGCTCGGCCTGATCGCCGGGACCGGGGTGATCGCCCCCGAGATCGACGACGGCACGATCATCCACCTGCTGTCCAAGCCGATCTCCCGCCCGGTGATCGCGCGGACCAAGTTCGTGGTCGCCGCCTCGATGCTCGCCCTGTTCGCCGCCGTGCCGACCTTCGTCGCGGCCTACCTCCTGGTCAACCTCGAATCCGGCATCGCGTACGGCTTCGCGCTCGGCTCCCTCGTCGGCGGGATCGCGTACGCGGCGGTGTTCATGCTGCTGGGCGTGCTGACCCGGCACGCGGTCACGATCGGCATCGTCTACGCCCTCGTCTGGGAGGGCGTGGTCGGCAACTTCGTCCCCGGCGCCCGCAGGTTCTCCATCCAGCAGTGGGCCCAGACGATCGCCGACCAGCTGTCGTCCTCGGCGTTCTTCTCCACCGAGATCACCCTCGGCTTCGCCGTCCCCGCCCTCGCCGTCGTCACCGTCGGCGCGGTCATCTGGGCGGGCATACGCCTGCGAAGCTTCTCCCTCACCGGCGACGAGTAGGGACTCACGTGCGTCCCCCCTGGCCGGGGACGCGCGTGTACCGTTCGAATATGAAGCCGTACCTGCACGAGCTGCACCTCACGGAGTTCAAGACGTTTCGCGACGCGACACTCCCGCTGGGCGGCATGACGGCGCTCATCGGCCGCAACAGCAGCGGGAAGTCGAACGCGCTCGACGGGCTTGAGGTGCTCTCCCGGCTGGCGGCCGGTACGGACATCGTGGACGCGCTCGACAGCAGGCGCGGCGACGAGGGGCCCCTCCGGGGGGGCATCGAAGGATGTCCCCCGCACGGGACGGACCGGTTCAGCCTGGGCTGCACGGTCTTCTCTCACAGAAGCGGGCCGGGCGGTTATTGGATCATCCAGCTCTACGTCACGATTCAGGTCCGCCCCGAGCCGGAGATCGTCAGCGAAACGCTCTGGGGCATGTCAGGCCACAAACGATCCACGAAAAACCGGTTGGAGCGGTTCCGTCACACGCTGCTCGCGACCGAAGGCGCCTCGCCGGGGTCGGGCAGCATCGACGCCACCTGGTACAACGGCCGGCCCGGTCGCAGCCCTCGCGCCCCCTTCCGTTCCTCCCGGCTCCTGACCAGCCAGCTCGCCCTCCGGCTGGAGGGCAGGAACGAAAGGGAACGCGCCGTCCTCACGGCGGCCGAGGACATACTGGAGGCCCTGCGCGGCGTCTTCCATCTCGATCCTGTCCCTCACCTGATGAGGCAGTACGTTCCTGGCCGTGACACAAGGCTGCGCAGGACGGCGGAGAACCTCTCCGCCGTCATCGGGCACATGGCGACGCATGACACCGAGCGGTTCCAGCAGCTCCTCAACCGCGTGCAGGATCTCGTCGAGCACGAGGTGAGGGGGATCGAGGCCATTCGTTCGGATCTGAACGATGTGATGCTCGCCCTGCGGGAAGGGACCTCGATCACGCCCGCACGCGAGATGAGCGACGGCCTGCTGAGATTCACGGCCATCGCCACAACGCTGCTGCGGCAGGGACGCGATCTCGACCTGGGCGGGCGCGATACGAGTGATGACAGGAAATCGCCCATGCTGGTCATCGAGGAACTGGAGAACGGACTTCATCCCTCCCAGGCGACGCAGGTGCTCGACCTCGTGAAGCAGGCGACCGTGGACGACTCCGCCCGCGTGATCTTCACCACGCACAGCCCGGCCCTGCTCTCCGCATTGAGTTCCGAAAACCACGAGAACGTCGTGGTGTGTTCCCGGGATCGCGCCACAGGCCTGTCGAACCTCCGGACGCTTCCCGAGATCGACGGCTACCCTAGCCTGATGGCTCAGGGGGATCTCGGCACGATCGTCACCTCGGGCCTGCTGGAGCAGGAACCACCCCGAGAGCGTGACTTCAGCGAGTTCGACCGCCTGATGGGAATCGGCTGACGATGGTCCGCAGGGTCGAGTTCGTCGACACCTCGGTGCTCTGCAACATCCTCGACGTCCCCGGGAAGAACCAGGATCGGGAAAGCGTGCTGCGGGCACTGCGGGACGAGAAACGATCATGCGATCTCATCCTGCCCGTCACTGCGGTCATCGAGACCGGCAACCACATCGCCCAGCTCTCGGACGGCCGGCTCCGCAGGCAGCACGCCGGCAAGCTGTCCGATCTCCTCGGACTCGTCATCACCGGGCAGGCGCCGTGGGTGCTGCACACCGTCGAATGGGGCGAGGGTTTCCTGCGGTCACTCCTGTCGGGGGCGGGGACGGGAACGCCGTTCTCCGACCACATGATGGCCAAGCTCGGTCTGGGCGACCTCTGCATCCTCACCGAACGCGAGCTCTACCGAGCCAGGGTCAGCGGCGTGGACGTCGGCATCTGGACCCTGGACGCGCAGCTCCGATCGCATTCCTGAACCTCCGCGAGACCGTTCGAACGAGACACGGCCCGCACCTTCCGGTGCGGGCCGTGTCTCGTTCGAACACAAGCCGTTCGGACGCGGGCCGTTCAGACGCAGGCCGTACGGACGACCTCGGCCAGGCGGCCGGCCAGTTGCTCGGCCTGTTCCGCCGAGGCGGCCTCGACCATGACGCGGATCATCGGCTCGGTACCACTCGGCCGGATCAGCACGCGCCCGGTCTCCCCCAGCTCCGACTCCGCGGCGCTGACCGCGGCGGACAGCTCGGGGGCCGAGGCCTTGGACCGGTCGACGTCCTTCACGTTGACCAGGACCTGCGGCAGGCGGGTCATCACCGAGGCGAGCTCGGCCAGCGACTTCTTCTCCCGCGCCACGACCGCCAGCAGGTGCAGCGAGGTCAGCAGGCCGTCGCCGGTGGTGGCGTGGTCGAGCATCAGGACGTGGCCGGACTGCTCGCCGCCGAGGTTGTAACCCCCGGCCCTCATGGCCTCCAGGACGTAGCGGTCGCCGACGGCGGTCTCGACGACGTCGACACCGGCGTTCTTGAGCGCGATCTTGAAGCCCAGGTTGGACATGACCGTGGCCACCACGGTGTCGCCGACGAGTTTCCCCTCGGCGCGCATGGCCATGGCCAGCACCGCCATGATCTGGTCGCCGTCGACGATCTCACCGGTGTGCGAGACGGCCAGGCAGCGGTCCGCGTCACCGTCGTAGGCGATGCCCACGTCGGCGTTGCGGGAGATCACGATCTGCTGGAGCTTGTCCAGGTGGGTGGAGCCGACCCCCGCGTTGATGTTGAGACCGTCGGGGCGCGCCCCGATCGTCTCCACGGTGGCTCCGGCCCGCAGCAACGCCTCGGGAGCCACCATGTGGGCGGCGCCGTGGGCGCAGTCGAGGACCACGTTCAGGCCGTCGAGACGGCCGTTCACGGTGGACAGGACGTGGGACACGTAGCGGTCGGCCTCGCCGTACGCCTCGCGTACGCGGCCGACCGAGGCACCGACAGGACGCTCCCACTTCTCGCCGAGCCGCTGCTCGATCTCGTTCTCCACCGCGTCGGGCAGCTTGTAGCCGCCTCGGGTGAGGAACTTGATCCCGTTGTCGGGGGCGGGGTTGTGGGAGGCGGAGATCATCACGCCCATGTCGGCTCTGAGAGCCGTCGTCAGGTAAGCGACCGCCGGGGTGGGCAGCACGCCGAGCCGGAGAACGTCCACACCAGACGACGCGAGGCCGGCGACCACCGCGGCCTCCAGGAATTCTCCTGAAGCCCGGGGGTCCCGGCCCACGACGGCGACGGGACGGCCACGCCGCCCGACGCTGGTACTGAACGCCCCGGCATCGCCGAGGACATGAGCCGCGGCCACGGACAGGTCCATGGCGAGCTCGGCCGTGAGGTCGCGTCCGGCGACCCCACGTACCCCGTCGGTGCCGAAGAGGCGCCCCAACGCTTAACGCTTGCTGTACTGCGGAGCCTTGCGGGCCTTCTTGAGACCGTACTTCTTGCGCTCGGTGGCGCGGGCGTCACGGGTCAGGAAGCCGGCCTTCTTCAGCGGCGGGCGGTTGACCTCGACGTCCAGCGCGGTCAGCGCGCGGGACAGGCCCATGCGCAGGGCGCCGGCCTGGCCGGTCACGCCGCCGCCGTTGATGCGGGCGATGACGTCGAACTGGTCCTCGGCACCGAGCACCACGAAGGGCTCGTTGACGATCTGCTGGTGGACCTTGTTCGGGAAGTAGTTCTCAAGCGTACGACCGTTGATCGTCCACTTGCCGGTGCCCGGCACGATGCGCACGCGGGCCACGGATTCCTTGCGGCGGCCCGTACCGTACGAGTTGCCGGTGGTGATGGGCTTGCGGACGGCGACGTCGCCGCTGGCAGTGGACTCGGAGGTGTACTCGGAGGGGAACTCCTCCGCGGAGTACGCTTCCTGATCGGCCTCGATGGGCGTCTCGACACCGGTGGACTCAGCCACGGTTCTCCTCTAACTTTCCTACTCGGCGTCGGCCGTCGGCCAACGCTGCTGGCGACAAGCAGCTGGTGACTACTGGGCGATCTGGGTGAGCTCGAAAGACACCGGCTGCTGCGCCTGGTGCGGGTGCTCGGAACCGGCGTAGACCTTGAGCTTCTTGATCATCTTCCGGCCGAGGGCGTTCTTGGGCAGCATGCCCTTCACGGCCTTCTCGACGGCGCGGTCGGGACGCTTGTCCATGAGCTCGCCGTAGGTCATGGAGCGCAGACCGCCCGGGTAGCCCGAGTGGCGGTAGGCCTTCTTCTGCTCAAGCTTGTTACCGGTCAGCGCGACCTTGTCGGCGTTGATGACGATGACGAAGTCACCGGTGTCGACGTGGTTGGCGAAGGTCGGCTTGTGCTTACCGCGAAGCAGGATCGCGACGTGGCTGGCCAGCCGGCCAAGCACGATGTCGGTGGCGTCGATGATGTGCCACTGACGCTCGACTTCGGCAGGCTTGGGTGTGTACGTGCGCACGGTCGTATGCCTTCTTTGGTCGCGTCTTCGGCGCTGTCGGAGAGGACAGCAACATGGTCGGTAGGTGCGGGCACACGACAGCCCGGACCTTCCGTCTCCATGAACAGAGGAGATGACGCCGGACGCGCCGCGTATCGGTCCACAGAGAGGAGACCAATTCGCACACAACGAACTAGCAGGATACCGGCGCGAAGGAGTGCTTGCAAAACGACATGACTCTTCGCCGGTTCCCCTGGCAGTCTACCCGTCCCCCGGCGATGCCCGGAAACCGCCGCGCGCGGGGCGAGAGGATGGGGCGACGCCCCCGAGGGGCCCTCACCAGGGCCGAGACCGGGCGACGCGGCCTTTACCACGCTCCCCGGAGAAAGGCGCTGAGACTCCCCCGGAGAAGACACCGAGGCTCCTCCGTAGAAGAACGTCAAGACTCTCCCGGAGAAGACGCCGGACGACGATCTCGGGACGGCCGCGCCGGAACCTTCACGGAACGGTTCCAATATGTTCTCAGCATTCCCTTCTTCCTCACCGCAAACATCCCTATCTTTGATAGCGGTATGTGGCAGCTTCCTCACCCCGGGCATACCCAGCGAGCGCGCCTGCGCCGCATGGGGGTGTTCGTGTGCCTGCTGGCGGTCCTGCTCGTCGGTTTCATCATCGGCAGGGGCAGCCGCGACGAGAACGCCGCGGACCAGATCTACCTGAACGACACCGGCCCGGCCAGGCCCACACCCAGCGGCGCGCTGGCCGGACAGGCCGACCGCGCCCCGCTCGCCCGGGTCGCCCGTTCCTCCACCGCCCCCGACGCCCCCCAGGACCGGCGCCCGCGCCCCACCCCGAGCCCCGGCGCGTCGCTCGGCGGCTCCGGCGAGGACGGTCCCTCCCGCCTCCTCCTCAACGGCGACGGCGACGGCGCCACCTCCGCCCTCGGCGCGATGGAACGCGAGGTCGTACGGCTCGTCAACATCGAGCGCAAGCGGGCCGGGTGCGCGCCACTGCGCATCGACAGGCGGCTGACGACCTCGGCCAGGAGGCACTCGGCCGGGATGGCGGCGGCGGGAAACCTCTCCCACACCTCCGCCAACGGCACGTCCCCCTGGGAGCGGATGGAGGCCACCGGCTACCGCGACGGCGGCGCGGAGAACATCGGGCGCGGCTACACCTCCCCCGACGAGGCGGTGCGCAGCTGGATGGGGACCAGCGGCCACCGGCGCAACATCCTCAACTGCGAGCTCACGGCCACCGGGGTCGGGGCCGTCAAGGGGCCCGACGGGCCCTGGTGGACCCAGGACTTCGGATACACCTGAGCCAACCGGCTCCGATACCGAGCTACGCTCGGCGCATGGGTTTTCCCGTGGAGCCACCGCGTCGCCAGCCTTACAACCGGCCCGACGCGTCGCCGCCCGCGCAGGGCCAGCACTGGTTCGACGCCTCGCCGAACAAGCGCGCCCCCGAGTCCCCTCCGCAGGCCACCCAGCCCACCGGGCCACGGGGACGCCCCGCCGAACCGCCCAGGGAACGGCCCCGCCAGGAGATGTGGAGCCCGTACGACGAGGGGCCCCGCTCACGCCGCCCGATCTTCATCGCGGCCGGGGCGTTCGCCGCGCTGGTCGCCGCGGGCATCGGCCTGGCCGTGCTGGCCAACTCCGACCCCGCCCCGGTGCCCGGCGCGACGAGCCCCACCGCCGAGGCCCCCCTCGTGCCGCCCGCCAACACCGCGGAGGGCAAGTTCGGCTTCGCCTCCTCCCGCACCAGTGACCCGCACCTTCTCACCCTGAACGAGGTGTTCAAGCGCAAGAAGGTGAAGATCGGCGGGCAGACCTACCTGATGACCACGCGCAGGACCGACAAGAAGTGCGACAAGGCGGTGGTCGGGGAGAAGCTCCAGAAGGCCCTCACCGCGGCCAGGTGCAACCAGCTCCTGCGGGCCAGCTTCCGCGACGCCTCGGGGAAGATCATCGGCACCGTGGGAGTCGCCAACCTCAAGACGTCGGCGGGGGCGTCCAAGGTCGTCTCGGTCGGCTCCGGCAAG
Source organism: Streptosporangium sp. NPDC002721 (assembly GCF_042888905.1). Taxonomy (NCBI): domain Bacteria; kingdom Bacillati; phylum Actinomycetota; class Actinomycetes; order Streptosporangiales; family Streptosporangiaceae; genus Streptosporangium; species Streptosporangium sp. NPDC002721. Next base: position 181,806 of record NZ_JBIAQI010000014.1, on the reverse strand, counting down.
GAGCGGGAGGAATACCTCAAACCGCTGCCAGGTAAGGATAAGGTCACCAAACTTCTCGGCACCGGCGAGGCCTTCGTGGGCGAATGGCGCCACGGGCACTACGCGGTGATGGTCTGGTTCCAGTACAAGGACGGCCACCTGCCGAAGAAGACCGAGGTCAAGAAGCTGAACCAGGCGGCCTTCGGCACGGCGGACGCGACCGTCACCCCCGCGCTGGAGTCACGTTCGCTCACCGGAAAACGGCCTTGATCGTGAGGTCATACCAGCACTTCGAGGCATGAACCCGGCAGACGATACGGCCATACTCGCATGACGATCTCCGGCTGTCGCTAGGCTGCGTCGTATGCGTGGCCAGGAATCCGGGTCCGAGCACCAACGTGAAGCCGAGGGTTCGGCAGCACCGGCGACGCCGCCGCCGAGTTTCGGCCAGCCCTCGCCCCACGTGCTACGGACCGATCTCGCAGGTGACGAGCAGCCCCACAGTCCCTCCGCGTGGCCGGAGGCCGCCCCCGGGGCCGCTCAGCCATGGACGGTCCCCGGCGACGGGGCCCCCTACGACTGGTACGCCCAGCCGGAGGCCGACCCACCCGCCCCCTGGCCCGGCTCCTCGCCCTCCGCTCCCCGGCCGGAGCCGCTCCCGTATCCGGACCCCTCCGGCCCCCCGCAACACCGGTTCTCCCCTGATCTCCCCGCCCCCGCCGGGCCCGGGTTCCCGGGGAGCACCCCCTCCAAGGGGCCAGGCTCACGCCCGGGGTTCCCGCCCGGCCCCTTGGGAGGCGTCCCCTCCGGCCCCGCGCCCGGGTTCCCGGAAAGCTCCCGGCCGGAGCCGCCTTCCGAGCCCTCGGACCCGCGCCCCGGGTTCCCGCCCGGCCCTTCGGGAAGCGCCCCCTCCGAGGGGCCGCGCCCCGGATTCCCGGGAAACTCCCGGGCCGACCTGTCTTCCGACCCCTCGGACCCGCGCCCCGGAAGCACCCGGACCGACCTGCCCACCGACCCCTCGGGCCCGCGACCGGGTTTCCCGCCCGGCCCCCCGCCCCCTGCCTGGTCGGAGTTCTCCCGTCCCGACCCGGCCCCTCCGGCGTGGATCAACTCCCCCACGCCCCCGGAGCCCTCCCCTCCCGCCTGGCCCGCCCCGCCGGCGCCGGGCGAGTCCTCGGGTTCCTCCTGGCCCGGCACCGCCACCTCGGACGCGACCGCTCCCGCCTGGCCGCCCCCGCTCCCGTCCGACGCGACCTCTCCCGCCTGGCCGTCTCCCGCCGACCGGCCGTCGGCGCCCTGGCCCGGCCCCCCCGAGCCCGCCGACCCTTCCGGCCCATCCTGGCCGGGCGCTCCCGCCGCCTCGGACGCGACCTCCCCGGCCTGGCCGCCCCCGCTCAGGGACGACTCCTCCCCCGCCTGGCCGACGGACCCGTCCGCCCCCTCGCGGCCCGGCGGGATCGGCGAGGGCCGCGAGCAGGGCGGTTCCGCGCCGCGGGGCGACCAGCCGCTGTCCACCGCGCCCATCGTGCCGGGCGCACCGCCCTGGCAGCCGCCGCCCGCCTTCACGGCAGCGGCCGCGGGCATGCAGGTCTGGCCCTCGTCCGGTCAGGAGGCCCCCTGGCCCGCCGCGACCGGCGAGCCGGTGTGGACCGATCCCGAGGACGGCGCCGCCCGCCCGGGAGAGCCCGGCGACGTCGCCGTGTGGCCGCCGGACGCCGTTCCCCAGGAGCCGGGCGAGAGCGGCGGCGACACCACGGTCGACGTCCGCGCCACCGGATCAGCCGTGCCGGGACACCCGGAGCAGGGGGACCTCCTGGAGCCCGACCTCGGCCTCGCCCCCCGGCGGGACCCGCTCACCCAGCAGGCTCCCGCGCAGCCCTCACCACAGCAGCCCTCACCACAGCAGCCCTCACCACAGCAGGTCTCTCCGCAGCAGGCCCCCGCGCACTCACCGGCCGCCGCGCCGGACGAGCCCCTCCCCGCCACCCTGCCCGGCTCCGCCCCGGCGGACCGGCCCCCCGCACCCACACCGGTGGCCCAGCCCGCCGGCCGGCCGGAACCGGAGACGATCTCACCGGTGCCCGCGTCTCCCCTCGACATACCGCCCCGGACCGATCCCGGCCCCACGGCGGTGCAACCCTTTCCCGTCTCGGACGCGACCCCGCCGGGCGGCATCCCCGTCGTCACCGGCGTCGCCCCGCCGTTCCCGGTGCTCCCGCCCCCACCGACGGCCTCCGCCCCGGCGGGCGAGCCGACGGCGACGCGCGGGGCGTTCACCCCGATCTCGGCGTTCACCCCCGAGCCCCCGCCCCCTCCCCCCGCGCCGGCCCGCAGCAGGGCCGGTACGACGCTGATCGCGGCCGTGGTCGCGGTCGTGGTGGTCGGCATCGGCACCGGCGCCTTCTTCGCCTACCAGTCGTTCAGCGCCAAGCAGTCGGCGAACGCGACGGACCCGATCCCCAGTTCCGGCGCCCTCGACCCCACCGACGACCTGGACATCACCGGCGAGCCCGAGCCGATCAACACCACGATGCTCAACTCCGAGAAGACCGACCCGGGCACGATGACCGTGGCCGACGCCTTCGGCAAGAAGGTGTCCGTGGCCGGGACGACGTTCACCAGGGTCAAGACCGACGTCACCGAGCAGTGCCAGAAGGCCGCGTCCGGCAGGTTCGCCGGGACCCTGCGCACCCAGGAGTGCCGCCGGGTGCTGCGGGCGACGTACGTGGACAGCAAGCGGAGATACGCCGTGACCACGGGGATCGCCGTGCTGCCCAACCGCGAGTCCGCGGTCGCGGCCGACAAGGCCAAGAACCTCAGCAACAACCTGTGGTTCCGCGGCCTGCCCTCGGCCGCCGGCACGGGCGGCGAGCGGGTGCACATCGCGGGCGGCTACGCGGCCGGGATGGTGTGGGGCCGCTACATCGTGTTCAGCTACGCCACCTTCAGCGACGGCCACACGCCGACCGCCAAGGAGAAGGCCCTGGGCAAGGTCAGCGGCGCCTTCCGCGACCAGACCGCGAAGGTCGTGGAGCGGCGCGTCACGAGCTGAGCGTCCGCACCCGGCGGGTCTCCGCGGCCCGCCGGGCGAGCTCCTCGGCGCCGGGATAGCGCACCTCCTCCAGGCAGAGCCCGTGCGCGGGCGCGACGTGCACCCCCGAGTCCCGTACGGCCCTCGCCAGCACCCCTCCCGGCCAGTCGACCGGGAGCCGGCCCTCGCCGACGGGCAGCAGCGATCCGACGAGCGCCCGGACCATGGAGTGGCAGAACGCGTCGGCCGTCACCGTCGCGACGACGAGCCCGTCCGCGCGGACCCAGTCGAGCCGCTGGAGCTCGCGGATCGTGGTCGCGCCCTCGCGCTTCTTGCAGAACGCGGCGAAGTCGTGCTCGCCGAGGAGGGCGGCCGCGGCCGCGTTCAGCCTGTCCACGTCGAGGGGCCGGTTGTACCAGACGACCTCGCGGCGGCGGAGCGGGTCGACCCCGCCCGGGGCGTCGGAGATCCGGTAGGCGTACCGCCTCGACAGCGCCGAGAACCGCGCGTCGAAGCCCTCAGGAGCCACCGTGACGAGACGCACCCGCACATCGGGCGGCAGGACCCCGGCGAGCCTCCTGCGCATGGCAGAGAGCCTCTCGTCTAGCTCCCCCGCGGATCCGGGCTCCGGGCCCCCCGCTCCTCCCGCTCCCCCGCGGCGGTCGCGGCCGTCCAGCGCGCCGAGCGCGCCGGGGTCCAGGTCGACGTGGGCCACCTGGCCGCGGGCGTGCACGCCCGCGTCGGTCCGCCCGGCCACGGTCAGCGCCGGAGGCTCGGGGAGCCGCAGGATCCTGCCGAGCGCCTCCTCGATCTCCCCCTGGACCGTACGCCGGCCGGGCTGCTTGGCCCAGCCGGAGAAGTCGGTGCCGTCATAGGCGAGATCGAGTCTCAGCCGTACCACGATGGTTCCTCTCTGGAACTCTCACGGGCTCTCGGGAACTCCCGGGCCGTCCGGGAAGAGGCCGTCCGGGAGACGGAAAGGGCCCGGCGCCCCCCGTGCGGGAGGTGCCGGGCCCTTTCACGGGGCCTGAGGGATCAGGCGTTGTCCTTCTTGGCCTCGGTCTCCTCGGCGGGAGCCTCGGTCGTCTCCTCGGAGGCCTTCGTCTCCTCGGTGGTCTCGGCCTTGGCCTCGTCGGCCTTGGTCTCCTCGACCTCGGCCTCCTTGGCCTCCTCCGCCTTGGGCGCGGTGGCCTGGGCGGCGGCCGGGGTCTTGCCGACCTTGACCGCGTTCAGCGGCTCGGACACCAGCTCGATCACGGCCATGGGGGCGGCGTCGCCCTTGCGGAGACCGATCTTGGTGATCCGGGTGTAGCCACCGGGACGCTCGGCGAAGGTCGGGGCGATCTCGGTGAAGAGGTGGTGGACGACGCTCTTGTCCTTGACGATCGTCAGCACCTGGCGACGGTTGTGCATGTCGCCCTTCTTCGCCTTGGTGATCAGCTTCTCCGCCACCGGACGCAGACGCTTCGCCTTGGCCTCGGTGGTCTTGATCCGGCCGTGCTGGAACAGCTGGGTGGCGAGGTTCGCCAGGATCAGCCGCTCGTGGGCCGGGCTGCCGCCGAGACGGGCACCCTTGGTGGGCCTAGGCATAACGTTCTCCTTGGGAGTAAACCCGCCCCGGCCGTACGAGGTACCGGGGTCGGGCCGGGAGCCGGAGGGCTCCCGTCATCGTGAAACTCGGTGACACCCGGGGCGACGAGGAGTCACCCGGTGCCGCGGGACGCCGTGAGGCGTCCCGGAACTCAGTACTGCTCGGTCTCGACGTAGGCGCTGTCGTCGTCGTCGTAGCCGCCGCCGGCCACCGCGCTCGGGTCGAACCCGGGCGGGGAGTCCTTGAGCGCGAGCGTCATCTCGTGCAGCTTCTGCTTGACCTCTTCGATGGACTTCGCACCGAAGTTCCTTATGTCGAGGAGGTCCTGCTCGCTGCGGGCCACGAGCTCACCCACGGTGTGGATGCCCTCGCGCTTGAGGCAGTTGTAGGAGCGGACCGTGAGGTTCAGCTCCTCGATCGGCAGCGCCAGGTCGGCGGCGAGGGCCGCGTCCGTCGGCGACGGGCCGATGTCGATGCCCTCGGCCTCGACGTTCAGCTCGCGGGCGAGGCCGAACAGCTCGACGAGGGTCTTGCCGGCGGAGGCCACCGCGTCGCGGGGCTTCATGCACGGCTTGGTCTCGACGTCCAGGATCAGACGGTCGAAGTCGGTGCGCTGCTCGACTCGGGTCGCCTCGACCTTGTAGGTGACCTTGAGCACCGGCGAGTAGATGGAGTCGATCGGGATGCGGCCGATCTCCTGGCCCGGCTGCTTGTTCTGCGCGGCGGAGACGTAGCCGCGACCGCGCTCGACGGTCAGCTCCATCTCCAGCTTCGCCTTGCCGTTCAGGGTGGCGATGCGCAGCTCGGGGTTGTGCACCTCGACACCGGCCGGGGGCGCGATGTCGGCGGCGGTGACGTCACCGGGGCCCTGCTTGCGCAGGTACATCACCACGGGCTCGTCGTGCTCGGAGGAGACCACCAGGTCCTTGAGGTTCAGGATGATGTCGGTGACATCCTCCTTGACGCCCGGCACGGTGGTGAACTCGTGCAGCACGCCTTCGATGCGGATGCTGGTCACGGCCGCGCCCGGGATGGACGACAGCAGCGTGCGGCGCAGCGAGTTGCCGATGGTGTAGCCGAAACCCGGCTCCAGCGGCTCGATGATGAACTTGGACCGGGTCTCCTCGAGGGACTCCTCGAGGAGGGAGGGACGCTGAGCGATCAGCATGTGTGAATCTCCCTTGCATGGCGGCGCCCGCTATTTGACGCCGCTCGAACAACAGCATAGGTGCCGTACGGCAAAGCCGTACGGCACCCGGTGAGCCGCTACTTGGAGTAGAGCTCGACGATCAACTGCTCCTGGACCTGGGTGTCGATCTGCTGACGGACCGGGAGCTGGTGGACCAGGACGCGCAGCGCGTCCGGGACGACGCCCAGCCACGCCGGGTACGTCTTGTCACCGGCGGTGGCGCGGGCCACCTCGTAGGGCAGGAGGTTGCGCGACTTCTCGCGGACCTCGACGATGTCGTGCTCGCGCACGCGGTACGACGGGATGTCGACCTTCTTGCCGTTCACCAGGATGTGGCCGTGACGGACCTGCTGGCGGGCGGCGTCGCGCGACTCCGCGAAACCGGCGCGGTAGACCACGTTGTCGAGACGGCTCTCCAGGATCTGGAGGAGGTTCTCGCCGGTCTTGCCGGTCTTGCGGTTGGCTTCCTCGTAGTAGTTGTGGAACTGCTTCTCGAGGACGCCGTAGATGCGGCGGGTCTTCTGCTTCTCACGAAGCTGGAGCTGGTACTCAGACTCCTTGGGACGGCCGCGGCCGTGCTCACCCGGCGGGTAAGGACGGATCTCGATGGGGCACTTCGCGGACTCGCACTTCTTGCCCTTGAGGAAGAGCTTGGTCTTCTCCCGGCGGCAGAGCTTGCAGTCCGCACCCGTGTAACGAGCCATTTTCTATCTTCTCCTGGGCGTCAGACGCGACGGCGCTTGGGCGGACGGCAGCCGTTGTGCGGCACGGGGGTGACGTCCTGGATGGACCCGACCTCGAGGCCGGTCGCCTGCAGCGACCGGATCGCGGTCTCACGGCCGGAGCCGGGGCCCTTGACGAAGACGTCGACCTTGCGCATGCCGTGCTCCATGGCGCGGCGGGCGGCGTTCTCCGCGGCCATCTGCGCGGCGAACGGGGTGGACTTGCGAGAGCCCTTGAACCCGACGTGGCCGGCGCTGGCCCAGGAGATCACGTTCCCACTCGGGTCGGTGATCGAGACGATCGTGTTGTTGAACGTGCTCTTGATGTGGGCGTGCCCGTGAGCGACGTTCTTCTTTTCCTTGCGGCGCACCTTCTTGGGTGCACCCTGGCGGCTCTTAGGAGGCATTCTTTGCCTTCACTCCTGAGGTCTTCGGTCCTGCGGCTACGCGGACTACTTCTTACCGGGCTTCTTCTTGCCGGCCACGGTCTTCTTCTTGCCCTTACGGGTGCGTGCGTTGGTCTGCGTGCGCTGACCGTGCACGGGAAGGCCACGGCGGTGCCGAATGCCCTGGTAGCACTGAATCTCGATCTTGCGACGGATGTCGGCCTGAACTTCGCGACGGAGGTCACCCTCGATCTTGTAGTTCGCCTCGATGTAGTCGCGCAGCGGCACCAGCTCTTCGTCGGTCAGCTGGTGAACCCGCAGGTCGCCGTTGACGCCGGTGGCCTTGAGGGTTTCGAGCGCACGAGTGCGGCCGATCCCGAAAATGTAGGTGAGAGCGATCTCCAGCCGCTTGTCGCGGGGGAGGTCTACACCAACCAGGCGAGCCATGGTCGGGCATTCTCCTTCGTTGTGGCGGAGGTCCTGCGCCTCACTTCCCCTCCCCATGCCCGGGGTGAGGGCCCCGGCCTCCGACCGGGGGTCTCCTGCGGGGTACGGCGTGAGCCGCCGGCGCAGGTGTGAAGCACGATTACATGAAAGCCCCACATGGATCGAGTCCGCCTCTTAGGAGCGGACTCTCGCGGGGGCCTTTTTTGGAGCGACTAGCCCTGACGCTGCTTGTGGCGCAGGTTGTCGCAGATCACCATGACGCGACCGTGCCGGCGAATCACCTTGCACTTGTCACAGATCTTCTTGACGCTCGGCTTGACCTTCATAGTCCTATTCGTCCCTCAGACGCGCTTACTTGTATCGGTAGACGATCCGCCCACGACTGAGGTCGTAGGGGCTCAGTTCGACGACAACCCTGTCGTCAGGAAGGATCCGGATGTAGTGCATCCGCATCCGCCCGCTGATGTGGGCCAGGACCTTATGGCCGTTGTCGAGTTGCACCCGGAACATCGCGTTCGGGAGCGACTCAACCACAGTGCCCTCGATCTCGATGGCGCCGTCTTTCTTGGCCATGTCCCTCGCGTTTCACTGATCGGTCGTCTGAGGCTTCGGAACACTAAGCAGCCGCGACCCAGCGCTTCGATGAGAGCGGCGGTTGCGACACCGCCGATGCGCAATGGTCATAGTGAACCGAAGAAGGAGTGTACGGCACCGGGCGAGGAAATGCGAAACACACGGCCGGTACCTTGACACAACCGCTACAAAGGATACCGCAGATCCCGAGCGGGACGGACGGCACGGCTCGACGTGTGAGAACCCGCGGCCCCATTGTGGCACGTCCGACCAGGTCAGGCCAGCACCCCGGCTCCCGCTCCGGCTCCCGGCCCTCTCGCCGGGACTCCGTCCGGGTGGCAGCCCCCGCCGGCGCCACCCGGGCGATCGACCCGCGCCCACCCCTCACGAGAAAGCCCCCGGCACGGGAAAGCCCTCCGGCGACCCGGCGCCGGAGGGCTTGCTCGGCCAACCTTATCGATCATCGTTCCTTGATCGAACTTTCTGGACCGGCACTTCTCGACAGACACTCCTTGATCAACACCCCTCGGCCGGCGTCACGTCGAAGGGCCCCCGCCCTCACCCGATGACCCCGACCTCTCGGACCGTCTCCCCGCAAGGCGTACGGAATCCTCAGAAACGGAGTCCTCAGAAGGCGTCGCCCCAGCGGCCGCAGTCGTCGAACTTGTTGCCGCCCTCGCAGACGCGGATCTTGAAGTCGTCGAAGCCGCTGCTCTTCTTGAACCCGCCGAACTTGCTGAAGCCGGAGTGGCCGAAGGTGCTGAACACCTTGCTGTGCGAGCCGAACCTGTCGTGCCACTTGAACCACACGTAGCTGCGCTGGCGGTCACGGTCGCGGTCGAACAGGTCGCCGTAGAACCAGTAGCGGCCGCCGCTGCTGGTCCAGTAGCCCTTGAAGTAGGAGCGCTTGCCGAAGCCCTCGCCACCGCCGAAGCCCGAGTAGTACGGACCGAAGAAGTGCTTGCTCGACGCCTGGGTCTCCTGGGCCGCGACGGCGGACCCGGCCGGGGCCTGCGAGGCGGAGGCCATCGCCGAGGGGGCGGCGACCACGCCCGCGGCGAGCGAACCTGCCAGCGCCGCTCCGACCAGGGCTGTGCGGATCTTGCTCATCGAATCTTCCTCCTGTGAACCGGGGTCCGGCTGTCCGGACACCGCTCACGTTAGGAAGATTCAACGGGCTCTTCTGCGGAGGAATGCACACTCAACGCCCAGCGTGCACTATTACCGCTTCCTGTCCTTCCCCAGGCCCGCGCCGATCGTCGCCACCAGCAACACCACGCCCCATGGCCCCATCACCCACAGGGGCCATGGGTACGGGAAGTCGCCGGTTATCCCGATGATGAGCCAGATCATCCAGTTGATGCCGCTGGCCGTCGCCCAGACGGACCAGGCGGCCGCCAGGCCCTTCTCCTGCGAACTCTTCCCGCCACCCGGCTTGACGCGCTCAGGGGCGCGGGAGGGGGCCTCCGGGAGCCGTCGCAGGTCGACGTCGGGAAGGTCGGAGGTGAGGACGGCCAGCTCGCCGTACGTCTTGCTGGTGTAGAGCTGTTCGAGCCGCTCGTCGAACTCCTCCGTGGTCAGGCGGCCCTGGGCGTAATGCTCCCTCAGGACCGAAGCGACCTTGTCACGATCTCCGTCGGAGGCACGCATCTCCGGACCAGCCGCCATGTCAACCACATCCGCTCGCCGGCGGGCTCGCGTCAGCCCGCGTCTCCCAACAGGTCGGCAAGCCGCTCTTTCCCCCCGTCAAGGGCGGTCAATACCCAAGGTCCATTATGTGTCACGGCGACGCTGTGTTCGAAGTGCGCGGAGACCTTCCCGTCGATCGTGACCACGGTCCAGTCGTCGGCCAGCACCTTGGTCCTGTCCGTCCCCAGGTTGACCATGGGCTCGACGGCGAAGCACATGCCCGCCTCGAACTTCGGGCCCCGGCCGGGCTTGCCGTGGTTGGCCACCCACGGGTCCATGTGCATCTCGGTGCCGATGCCGTGGCCGCCGTACTCCTGAGGGATGCCGTAGCGCCCCTGGGAGCGGACGTACTTCTCCACCTCGTGGCCGATGTCGGACAGGTGGCGGCCCACGGTGAGCGCGGCGATGCCGCGCCACATGGCCTCCTCGGTGACCCTCATCAGCTCGGTCAGCTTGGGGTCCACCTCGCCGATCGGGACCGTGACGGCCGAGTCGCCGTGCCAGCCGTCCAGGATGGCGCCGCAGTCGATCGAGATGATGTCGCCCTCCCGCAGCGGGCGGCGGTCGCTCGGGATGCCGTGGACGACCTCGTGGTTGACCGAGGCGCAGATCGTCGCGGGAAAGCCCTGGTAGCCCTTGAAGGAGGGGATCGCCCCCTCGGCCCTGATCGCCTTCTCCGCGATCGCGTCCAGGTCCAAGGGCGTCATGCCCGGCTCGACGCTCTCCCGCAGCAGCTGCAGGGTACGGCCGACCACGAGACCCGCCGCCCGCATCTTGTCCACCTGCTCGGGCGTCTTCATCTGGATTCCATGCTTGTTCTTCTTGAACACGTGCACACCCCCTGGGGTGGTTCAACGGGCGGTCCGGGAGCCCAATTCCCCCGATTCTGCCCTAAATGACAGCACGCCACCCATGAGAAAACCCATGGATGGCGTGCTCGGTGCTGTCGCTCAGCTAGCCGATGAAGGGGTTCAGGGCCTCCATCGCGCGCTGGGTCACCTCTTCGACCGGACCGGTGGCGTCGACCCCGACCAGGATCCCCTCGTCGGCGTAGAAGGAGACCAGAGGAGCGGTCTGCTCCTGGTAGACCTCCAGGCGGTGCCTGACGGTCGCCTCCTTGTCGTCGTCCCGCTGGTACAGCCGGCCGTCGCAGGCGTCGCAGACGTCGTCCTTCTTGTCGTCGAAGTCGACGTGCCAGATGCGGCCGCACTGGCTGCAGGTCCGGCGGCCCGCGAGCCTGCGGACGACCTCCTCGTCGTCGACCACGAGCTCCAGGACGATGTCCAGACCGACCTCGAACTCAGCGAGGATCTTCTTCAGGATCTCGGCCTGGGGCACGTTCCTGGGGAAGCCGTCGAGCAGGAAACCGTCCTGCGCGTCGTTCTCGGCGAGACGGTCGCGGACCATCGCGATGGTGACCTCGTCGGGCACGAGGTCGCCGCGGTCCATGTATTCCTTGGCAAGCTTGCCTAGCTCCGTGCCGCCCGAGACATTGGCGCGGAAGATGTCACCTGTCGAAATCTTCGGGATCGACAGGTTCGATGCGACGAACTGGGCCTGTGTCCCCTTACCCGCTCCGGGGGGCCCGACCAGGACGAGGCGCACTACTTCAGGAAGCCTTCATAGTTGCGCTGCTGCAGCTGGCTCTCGATCTGCTTCACGGTGTCAAGGCCGACACCAACCATGATCAGAATGCTCGTCCCTCCGAACGGGAAGTTCTGACTCGCGCCGACGAGCGCCAGCGCGACGATCGGCACCATGGAGATCAGGCCCAGATACAGCGCGCCGGGAGCGGTGAGTCGCATGAGCACGTAGTTCAAGTACTCGGCCGTCGGGCGACCCGGGCGGATACCCGGGATGAACCCACCGTACTTCTTCATGTTGTCGGCGACTTCAATGGGGTTGAAGGTAATCGACACGTAGAAGTACGTGAAGAAGACGATCATCAGGAAGAACGTGATCATGTACGTCGGGGTGGTCCCGCCGCCGCCGAACTCCTGGGAGATCCACTGGATGATCGGGTGCGGCTCCTCCTGGGTGTTCGTGAAGAGCGTCGTGATCAGCTGCGGGAGGTAGAGCAGCGAGGAGGCGAAGATGACCGGGATGATGCCGGCCTGGTTGACCTTCAGCGGGATGTAGGTCGACGTCCCGCCGTACATCCTGCGGCCGACCATGCGCTTGGCGTACTGCACCGGGATCCGGCGCTGTGCCTGCTCCACCATCACGACCAGGGCGATCATCGCGATACCGACGACGATGACCACGGCGAAGACGAAGCCGCCCTTCTGGCGGGCGATGTTCAGCAGCTCGGACGGGAAGACCGCGATGACCTGCGTGAAGATCAGGATGGACATGCCGTTGCCGATGCCGCGGTCGGTGATCAGCTCGCCCAGCCACATGACGACGGCGGTACCGGCGGTCATGGTCAGCACCATCGTGACGATGGCGAAGACGTTGTCCTTGTCGAGGAGGATCTCCTCGCGGCACTGCGGGAACAGCTGGCCGCTGCGGGCCAGGGCCACGAAGGCGGTCGACTGCAGGACCGCCAGGCCGACCGTCAGGTAACGGGTGTACTGCGTGATCTTCGTCTGTCCGGCCTGCCCCTCCTTCTTGAGGGCTTCCAGGCGCGGGATGACCACGACGAGCAGCTGAAGAATGATGCTCGCGGTGATGTACGGCATGATGCCGAGGGCGAAAACTGAAAGTTTCAGAAGGGCGCCGCCGCTGAACAGCTGCACCATTCCGTAGATGTTGCCCGCGTCCCCCGCCTGCGCCTGGGTGAGACAACGGCTGATGTTCTCGGTATGCACACCCGGAGTCGGAAGGACCGACCCAAGTCGGAACAGCGCGATGATGCCCAAAGTGAAGAGCAACTTCTTACGCAGGTCCGGCGTACGGAACGCTCGGGTAAATGCGGTCAGCACGGTCCCTCCTGCGCGCCTGAAAGGCGAGGTCGGTCAGCGATGGTGCGGGGGTGTTCCATCTTTGCCATATCCAGTCAATGAGCCCAAGGAAATGAGTCGAGGCCCACTGTCCAGCGAACTCTAACGCACTACGGGCGCGGGAGCCCATTACGAGCCCCCGCGCCGCGTGATGATAACGCCTACAGCTCGGAGACGGAGCCCCCGGCAGCGGCGATCTTGTCCTTGGCACTCGCCGAGAAGGCGTGCGCCTCCACGTTCAACGCCACGGAGATGTCACCGGTTCCCAGCACCTTGACGAGCTGGTTCTTGCGAACCGCGCCCTTGGCGACGAGCGTGTCGACGGTGACGTCGCCGCCGTCGGGGAACAGCTCGCCGAGCCTGTCAAGGTTGACGACCTGGTAGGTCGTCTTGAACAGGGCGTTGGAGAAGCCCTTGAACTTGGGCAGGCGCCGCTGCAGCGGAACCTGGCCACCCTCGAAGCCGAGGGGAACCTTGTTCCTGGCCCTCGTGCCCTTGGTACCACGACCCGAGGTCTTGCCCTTGGACGCCTCGCCGCGGCCCTTGCGGACCTTCGACTTGTTGGCGCCGGGGGCCGGACGCAGGTGGTGGATGCGGAGCGGAGTGTTCTCTGCCATGTCTAGTCGACCTCTTCCACGGTGACGAGGTGCGTCACCACGGTGACCATGCCGCGGATCTCCGGGCGGTCCTCCTTGACAACGACGTCGCCGATTCGCTTCAGACCGAGCGAGCGCAGCGAGTCACGCTGGTTCTGCTTGCCACCGATCTTGGAACGGACCTGGGTAATCTTCAGGCGCGCCATGGACTAGCTCACCGCCTTCGCGGCCGCGGCCTCCGCGAGGCCCTCGGCGCGAGCCTTGAGCATCCTCTTGGGGGCGACGTCCTCGATCGGGAGGCCACGGCGGGCCGCGATCTCCTCGGGACGGCTGAGGCCCTTCAGGGCCGCCACCGTGGCGTGCACGATGTTGATCGGGTTGTCCGAGCCGAGCGACTTGGACAGCACGTCGTGGATACCGGCGCACTCCAGCACGGCGCGCACCGGACCACCGGCGATGACGCCGGTACCGGGCGAGGCCGGACGCAGGAAGACGACGCCGGCGGCCTCTTCGCCCTGCACGATGTGCGGGATGGTGCCCTGGATCCGGGGCACCTTGAAGAAGTGCTTCTTGGCCTCTTCGACACCCTTGGCGATCGCCGCGGGGACTTCCTTGGCCTTGCCGTAGCCGACGCCGACCATGCCGTTGCCGTCACCGACGATGACGAGGGCGGTGAAGCTGAAGCGACGACCACCCTTCACGACCTTGGCCACTCGGTTGATCTTCACAACGCGCTCGATGTACGAGACGCCCTTGTCAGCGTTTCCACCGCGGCGATCGTCACGACGACCGTCACGCCGCTCGCCACCGGCGGCGCCACCGCGACGCGGAGCTCCAGCCATTAGTGGTTCCTCTTCTCATTCGTAAGACGGGCCATAGGTTGCGATCCTGGATTGCGATCCTGGGACGGAGTCATCAGAACTCCAGTCCGCCTTCGCGTGCGCTGTCTGCCAGCGCCGCGATGCGGCCCGCGTAGCGGTTGCCACCCCGGTCGAACACGACCGCGGTGATCCCGGCTGCCTTGGCCCGCTGAGCGAGAAGCTCGCCGACCTGCTTGGCCTTGTCGGTCTTGGCGCCCTCCGCCGAGCGCAGGGAGGCGTCCATGGTGGACGCGCTCACCAGCGTGTGGCCCTGGGTGTCGTCGACGATCTGCACGAAGAGGTGCTTCGTGGAGCGGTTGACGACCAGGCGCGGACGCGTGGCCGTACCGGCCACCTTCTTGCGGACTCGGCCGTGGCGGCGGGCCCGCGAGACGGCGCGGGCGGCCGTGTGCTTGCCGAACGCAGTCTTGCCAGCCATGCCTACTTACCAGCCTTTCCGACCTTGCGGCGGATAACTTCACCCTGGTAGCGCACACCCTTGCCCTTGTACGGGTCGGGCTTGCGCAACTTGCGGATGTTCGCGGCGATCTCGCCGACCTTCTGCTTGTCGATGCCGTCCACGTGGAACAGCGTCGGCTTCTCGACGCGGAAGGTGACACCCTCGGGGGCGTCGACGATCACCGGGTGGCTGAAGCCGAGAGCGAACTCGAGCTGAGTCGGGCTCTTGGCCTGCACGCGGTAACCGACGCCCACGATCTCCAGGGTCTTCGAGTAACCCTGGGTCACACCGGTCACCATGTTGGCGACCAGGGTGCGGGACAGGCCGTGCAGCGCACGGACCTTGTTCTCGTCGTTGGGACGGGTGACGTTCAGGTTGCCGTCGTCACCCTTGGCGATCGCGATGGGTTCCGCGACCGTGTGTGAAAGCGTGCCCTTGGGACCCTTGACCGTGACGTCCCGGCCGTCGATGGCGACGTCCACTCCGTTCGGTACGGGGATGGGCAGCCGTCCGATTCTTGACATGCTGTTCGTTCTCCCCTCTTACCAAACGAAGGCGAGGACTTCCCCGCCCACTCCACGCTTGCCGGCCTGCTTGTCCGTCATGAGGCCGCCGGACGTCGAGATGATCGCGACGCCCAGTCCGCCCAGGACTCGGGGCAGGTTGTCCTTCTTTGCATAAACCCGCAGGCCGGGCTTGGAAACCCGGCGCAGGCCCGCGAGGGACCGCTCACGGGTCGGCCCGAACTTCAGCTCCACCACGAGGTTCTTTCCGACCTTGGCGTCTTCGACGCTCCAGGACTGGATGTAACCCTCCTGCTGGAGGATCTCGGCGATGTGCGCCTTGATCTTCGAGTACGGCATCGCCACGCTGTCGTGGTACGCCGAGTTCGCGTTTCGCAGACGCGTCAGCATGTCTGCGATCGGGTCCGTCATCGTCATGGCCGGTGGCCTTCCTCACCGCGGTTTCCACAGGGGACCTACGGTGCGGTCATGGGCGCCTGTGACCGGCGCCCGGTGAATACGACTATCTGTGTGCGGCCGGTGCCGCGCGCGGGCCCGTGATCGCTCACGGGGCCGCGCGGAGGGCTACCAGCTCGACTTGGTGATGCCGGGCAGCTCGCCCCGGTGCGCCATCTCGCGGAAGCAGATGCGGCACAGGCCGAACTTCCTGTAGACGGCGCGGGGACGACCACAGCGCGAGCACCGAGTGTACGCCCGGACCTCGAACTTGGCCTTGCGAGCAGCCTTGACCTTGAGCGACGTCTTCGCCATGATCAGGCCTCCTTGAACGGGAATCCGAGCTGCTTCAGCAGCGCCCGGCCCTGGTCGTCGGTCTTAGCGGTGGTCACGACCGTGATGTCCATACCACGCTGGCGGTCGACCTTGTCCTGGTCGATCTCGTGGAACATGACCTGCTCGGTGAGACCGAAGGTGTAGTTCCCGTTGCCGTCGAACTGCTTGGGCGACAGACCGCGGAAGTCACGGATGCGGGGCAGCGCCAGCGAGAGCAGCCGGTCGAGGAACTCCCACATGCGGTCACCGCGCAGCGTGACGTGCGCGCCGATCGGCATGCCCTCGCGCAGCTTGAACTGGGCGATGGACTTGCGGGCGCGGACGACCGCCGGCTTCTGGCCGGTGATCACGGTGAGGTCGCGGACGGCGCCTTCGATGAGCTTCGAGTCGCGCGCGGCCTCGCCGACGCCCATGTTCACCTTGATCTTGGTGATGGTGGGCACCAGCATGATGTTCTCGAACTCGAACTGCTCGTTCAGCTTCGCGATGATCTCTTCGCGGTAGCGCTGCTTGAGCCGCGGGAGGGCCCGCTGTCCGGTCTCGGTGGTGTTCGCGGTCATCAGTTGTCCTTACCCGTCTCCTCGGAAGCGGCCTCGGCCGACTCCTTCTTGGCGGGCTTGTCGTCCTTGGCCGTCTCCTCGGAAGCGGCCTCGGCCGACTCCTTCTTGGCGGGCTTGTCGTCCTTGGCCGGCTTCTCATCCTTGAGCTTCTTGACGTTGCTCACGTGGATGGGAGCCTCCATGGTCTGCACGCCACCGGCCTTGGCGCCGCGCGGACCCTGGTTGGTCTCCTTGGAGTGCTTCTTGACCATGTTGACGCCCTCGACCACCACGCGCTCGTCGCGCGGGTGGGCGGCGATCACACGACCCTTGGCACCCTTGTCCTTGCCGGCGATGACCAGGACGAGGTCACCCTTCTTCACATGAAGCTTCGGCATTACAACACCTCCGGCGCGAGCGAGATGATCCGCATGAACTTCTTGTCACGCAGCTCACGACCGACGGGACCGAAGATGCGGGTGCCCCGGGGGTCGCCGCTGTCCTTGATGATGACGGCGGCGTTCTCGTCGAAGCGGATGTAGGAACCGTCGGGACGACGACGCTCCTTGACGGTGCGGACGATGACGGCCTTGACCACATCGCCCTTCTTCACGGTGCCGCCGGGGATGGCGTCCTTCACCGTGGCGACGATGATGTCACCGATTCCCGCGTAGCGCCGGCCAGAGCCACCGAGCACACGGATGCAAAGGACTTCCTTCGCACCGGTGTTGTCGGCGACCTTGAGCCGCGACTCCTGCTGGATCACTTGAACTCCTGTTTGTCTCGCTGGTTCTCACCCGTGGGTGAGCCTTGCGGAACCTGCTGGGTCTTTTTCCCCCGGCGACAGCCCTTTCCAGGACCGCCGCCGCAGGCGGGGCGAAGATCGCTTCGCCCCCTTGGACGCCGTCGTGGGGGGTGACGGTGTCACCCCCCACGAGGCGCGTTGCCTACTTGGCCTTCTCGAGGATCTCGATGACCCGCCAGCGCTTGCTGGCGGACAGCGGCCGGGTCTCCATCAGGAGGACACGGTCGCCGACACCGCAGGTGTTGGCCTCGTCGTGCGCCTTGTACTTGGTCGTCCTGCGGATGACCTTGCCGTACAGGGGGTGCTTGACGCGGTCCTCGACAGCGACCACGACAGTCTTGTCCATCTTGTCGCTGACGACCAGACCCTCACGGGTCTTGCGGTAGTTCCGCGTCTCGGTCGTGGTTTCCGTGGCCTCAGCCATCGATCGACTCCTTCTCTACCGTGACGATTCCGAGCTCCCGCTCGCGCATCACGGTGTAGATACGGGCGATCTCGCGGCGGACGGCACGCAACCGCCCGTGGCTCTCCAACTGACCGGTCGCTGCCTGGAAGCGGAGGTTGAACAGCTCCTCCTTGGCTTCCTTCAGCTTCGTGACCAGGGTGTCCTGGTCTTCCACCCGCAGCTCACCGGCGGTCAGGCCCTTAGCCATCACGCCTCACCCACTTCACGCTTGACGAACCGGCACTTCATCGGCAGCTTGTGCATCGCACGGCGAAGGGCTTCGCGAGCCACCGGCTCGGCGACACCCGAAAGCTCGAACATGATGCGGCCGGGCTTGACGTTCGCGATCCACCACTCCGGCGAACCCTTACCGGAACCCATGCGGGTCTCGGCGGGCTTCTTCGTGAGGGGGCGGTCCGGATAGATGTTGATCCAGACCTTTCCGCCACGCTTGATGTGACGGGTCATCGCGATACGAGCCGACTCGATCTGGCGGTTGGTCACGTAGGAGTGCTCAATCGCCTGGATGCCGAACTCGCCGAACACGACCCTGGTGCCACCCTTGGCGGCGCCGTGACGGTCGGGCCGGTGCTGCTTGCGGTGCTTGACCCTGCGCGGGATCAGCATGGTCAGCTCCCTTCAGCACCCGGCTGCGCAGCCGGGCCGGTCTCGGGGGCGGCCTGCGAGGCCGCCTCGTTCCTGGGGGCGCGGTCGCCACGACCGGCACCGGCGCCACGACGGGCGCCACCGGCGCCGCCGCCACGACGGGGACGGTCGCCGCCACCGGCGCCGGGGCCGCGACGGTCGTCGCGGTCACGACGCTGGCCGGCACGAGCACCGGCGGCGGCCGCCTCGCGCTCGGCGCGGCTGGTCGGGGCCTCACCCTTGTAGATCCACACCTTCACGCCGATACGGCCGAAGGTGGTGCGGGCCTCGTACAGGCCGTAGTCAATGTCCGCGCGGAGGGTGTGCAGGGGCACGCGGCCCTCGCGGTAGAACTCCGAACGGGACATCTCGGCGCCGCCGAGACGACCGGAGCACTGCACCCGGATGCCCTTGGCGCCGCTCTTCATCGCCGACTGCATCGCCTTGCGCATGGCACGGCGGAACGAGACACGGCTGGACAGCTGCTCGGCCACACCCTGAGCGACGAGCTGAGCGTCGATCTCGGGGTTCTTGACCTCGAGGATGTTCAGCTGGACCTGCTTCTTGGTCAGCTTCTCGAGGTCACCGCGGATCCGGTCCGCCTCGGCGCCGCGGCGGCCGATGACGATGCCCGGACGGGCGGTGTGAATGTCGACCTGTACCCGGTCGGTGGTCCGCTCGATCTCCACCTTGGAGATGCCGGCCCGCTCCATGCCCTTCTTGAGCATGCGGCGGATCGCCACATCCTCGGCAACGTACGACTTGTAGAGCTTGTCGGCATACCACCGGCTCTTGAAGTCGGTCGTGATGCCGAGGCGGAACCCGTGCGGGTTAACCTTCTGACCCACTAGCGGGTCCTCCCCTTCGGCTCGCGGGACTCCACGATCACGGTGATGTGGCTGGTCCGCTTGTTGATCCGATAGGCGCGACCCTGAGCACGGGGACGAAACCGCTTCAGCGTCGGGCCCTCGTCGACCCAGGCACGGCTCACGAAGAGCGTGTCACGGTCGAGCTTGAAGTTGTGCTCCGCGTTGGCAATGGCGCTCGAGAGCACCTTGTACACGGTCTCGCTCGCCGACTGGGGAGCGAACTGCAGCACGGCCTGCGCCTCCGAAGCGGGCAGCCCGCGAATGAGGTCCACCACACGGCGGGCCTTCATGGGCGTGTGGCGCGCGAACCGCGCCTGAGCCCTGGCTTCCATCGCTTACTCCTCTTACCCTTCGTTTTGGCCGAGTCCGTCTCGCGACGTCCTCGCCCTGAGGCGCTTATCGCCGGCTGCGGCGGTCTTCCTTGACGTGGCTGCGGAAGGTTCGCGTGGGAGCGAACTCACCGAGCTTGTGGCCGATCATCGACTCGGTGACGAACACCGGGACGTGCTTGCGGCCGTCGTGAACGGCGATCGTGTGACCGAGCATGTCGGGCACGATCATGGAGCGCCGCGACCACGTCTTGATGACGTTTTTGGTGCCCTTCTCGTTCTGGACATCCACCTTCTTCTGAAGGTGGTCGTCCACGAAGGGACCCTTCTTAAGGCTACGTGGCATTTTGGCTGCTCCTACCGCTTCTTCCGCTTGGTACGACGGCGGATGATCAGCCGGTCGCTGGCCTTGTTCGCCGCACGGGTACGACCCTCGGGCTTGCCCTTGGGGTTGACGGGGTGACGACCGCCGGAGGTCTTACCCTCACCACCACCGTGCGGGTGGTCGACCGGGTTCATCGCGACACCGCGGACGGTGGGGCGCTTGCCCTTCCACCGCATACGGCCGGCCTTGCCCCAGTTGATGTTGGCCTGCTCGGCGTTGCCGACCTGGCCGATCGAGGCCCGGCAGCGGACGTCGACCTGGCGCATCTCACCGGAGGGCATACGCAGCGTGGCGTACTGGCCCTCCTTGGCGAGGAGCTGGATCTGCGCGCCGGCGGACCGGCCCAGCTTGGCGCCACCGCCCGGACGGAGCTCCACCGCGTGGATGAAGGTACCGGTCGGGATGTTGCGCAGCGGGAGGCAGTTGCCCGGCTTGATGTCGGCCGTGGGGCCGTTCTCGATGTTGTCGCCCTGCTTGAGGCCGGTCGGGCAGAGGATGTAGCGCTTCTCCCCGTCGGCGTAGTGCAGCAGCGCGATGCGGGACGTGCGGTTCGGGTCGTACTCGATGTGAGCGACCTTGGCCGGGATCCCGTCCTTGTCGTGACGCCGGAAATCGATGATCCGGTAGGCGCGCTTGTGGCCACCACCCTGGTGACGGGTGGTGACTCGGCCGTGGACGTTACGGCCACCCTTGCTGTGCAGGGGTGCAAGCAGCGACTTCTCGGGCGTGCTGCGCGTGATCTCGGCAAAGTCCGAGACGCTGGCGCCGCGGCGACCCGGGGTCGTCGGCTTGAGTTTACGGATGCCCATCTTTTTCGTTCATCCTTCGTCGGTTAATCCGGTCGAATGCCCCTCACCAGGCGGTGAGGGGCTTTCTCCCTGTACTTACTGAGCGAGCGCGTCAGCCGATCTGGCCGAAGATGTCAATCCGGTCGCCCTCGACCAGGCTGACGATGGCTCGCTTGGTGGCCGGGCGCTGGCCGTAGCCGAACCTGGTCCGCTTCCGCTTGCCCTGGCGGTTGATGGTGTTGACGCTGGCGACCTTGACACCGAAGATCTTCTCAACGGCGATCTTGACCTGCGTCTTGTTGGCCGTCTTCCGCACCAGGAACGTGTACTTGTTGTGCTCGTCGATCAGGCCGTAGCTCTTCTCGGAGACAACCGGCTTGATGATGATGTCGCGCGGGTCGGCGATCTTCTCCATCAGGCGTCTTCCTTCCCGCTCTTGCTCAGACGCGCCACGATCTGGTCGTACGCGTCCTGAGTGAAGACGACGTCGTCGTAGCAGAGCACGTCGTAGGTGTTGAGCTGCCCGGCGTCCAGGAGATGGACCTCGGGAGCGTTGCGCAGGCTCAGCCAGCTGAGCTCGTCACCCTCGTCGACGACGACCAGGACGCTGCGGGCCTTGGTGAGCCTGCGAAGCGACTCGAGAGCCGCCTTGGTCTTCGGGGTCTCCCCCTCGACCAGACCGCTGACCACGTGAACGCGGCCACCGGTCGCCCGGTCGGACAGGGCCCCGCGCAGGGCGGCGGCCTTCATCTTCTTGGGAGTCTTCTGCGAGTAGTCCCGCGGAACCGGGCCGTGGACGGTGCCACCGCCGGTGAACTGCGGGGCGCGGGTCGAACCCTGGCGGGCGCGGCCGGTGCCCTTCTGGCGGTACGGCTTCTTGCCGCCGCCTCGGACCTCACCGCGGGTCTTCGCCTTGTGGGTGCCCTGCCGGCGAGCGGCGAGCTGGGCGACGACGACCTGGTGGATCAGCGGGATGTTGACCTTCGTACCGAAGATGTCCTCCGGCAGGTCGACGGTGCCGGCCTTCTCGCCGCGTACGTCGAGGACGTCAATGGTGCTCACTTGGCAGCCCCCTTCTTGGCGGCGGTGCGGACCAGGACCAGGCTGCCGTTGGCACCGGGGATCGCACCCTTGATCAGGATGAGGCCCTTCTCGGCGTCCACGGCGTGAACCTTGAGGCTCTGGACGGTCGTGCGGACGTTGCCCATCCGGCCCGCCATGCGCACGCCCTTGAAGACGCGGCCGGGGGTGGCGCAGCCACCGATGGAACCGGGCGAGCGGTGCTTGCGCTGCGTACCGTGCGAGGCGCCGAGGCCCTTGAAGCCGTGACGCTTCATGACACCCGCGAAACCCTTGCCCTTGCTCTTGCCCGTCACGTCGACGAACTGGCCGGCCTCGAAGGTGTCGGCGAGGAGCTCCTGGCCCAGGGTGTAGTCGCTCGCGTCGTCGGTGCGGATCTCCGCGAAGTAACGGCGCGGGGTGATGTCGTGCTTGCGCAGGTAGTCGCCGAGCGGCTTGTTGACCTTCCGCGGGTCGACCTGGCCGAAGCCCAGCTGGACGGCGGTGTAGCCGTCCTTCTCGGCGGTGCGGACGCGGGTCACGACGCACGGGCCAGCCTCGACGACGGTCACCGGGACCATCCGGTTGTCCGCGTCGAAGACCTGGGTCATGCCGAGCTTCTTGCCCAGGACGCCCTTGATCTTGTTAGCCATGTCAGTGCGTTCCCTCAGAGCTTGATCGAGATGTCAACGCCGGCGGGAAGGTCGAGTCGCATGAGCGAGTCGACCGTCTTCGGCGTCGGGTCGATGATGTCAATCAGCCGCTTGTGCGTGCGCATCTCAAAGTGCTCGCGGCTGTCCTTGTACTTGTGCGGCGAGCGGATGACGCAGTACACGTTCTTCTCGGTCGGCAGCGGCACCGGGCCCGCGACCTTGGCGCCAGTCCTTGTCACCGTCTCGACGATCTTCTTGGCCGAGACGTCGATGACCTCGTGGTCATAGGCCTTGAGCCGAATGCGGATCTTCTGTCCCGCCATAATGGCCTCGGTGTCCTTCACTGTCGTCTGAAAAAGTTACGTGCGGCCTGTTGCCGCTGTGTCATGGCCGGGTCCGTCCGGGACGGTCCCGCCACGTCGTGCCGGAGCACGGGTCGCCCTGGGGCGGCGTTCTCAGCACATGCCCCACGTAGCAGACGCTGTGAGTCCGCGCTTTCTTCCGTGATCTGGCAATTAGTTCGGTCATCTTTCGGCCGAACCAACTGCGAGATCACGGTTCGTGGGGTCCTGCCGGGGTCCGCGCCCTGCGGCGCGGTCCCCTCGTGGGGAGGCGGTCGGCCCTGCTTCGAGGGCCGACCGCCTCTCCGCGATCGTACTACTTGATGATCTTGGTCACTCGACCCGCACCGACGGTGCGGCCACCCTCACGGATGGCGAACTTGAGACCGTCCTCCATCGCGATGGGCTGGATCAGCGCGACGTTCATCTCCGTGTTGTCGCCGGGCATGACCATCTCGGTGCCCTCGGGGAGGTTCACCACGCCGGTCACGTCGGTCGTACGGAAGTAGAACTGCGGGCGGTAGTTGTTGAAGAACGGGGTGTGGCGGCCGCCCTCGTCCTTGCTCAGGATGTAGACCTGGGCCTCGAACTCGGTGTGCGGGGTGGTCGTGCCCGGCTTGATGATGCACTGGCCGCGCTCGACGTCCTCGCGCTTGATGCCACGGAGGAGCAGACCGACGTTGTCGCCCGCCTGGCCCTCGTCGAGCAGCTTGCGGAACATCTCGACACCGGTGACCGTGGTGGTGGTCTTGGTCTCCTTGATGCCGATGATGTCGACAGTCTCGTTGACCTTGACGATGCCACGCTCGATACGGCCGGTGACGACCGTGCCGCGACCGGTGATCGAGAAGACGTCCTCGATCGGCATCAGGAACGGCTTCTCGGTCTCACGGGTCGGCTCGGGGACGTTCTCGTCCACGGCGGTCATGAGCTCGATGATCGAGTCGCCCCACTTGGCGTCGCCCTCGAGCGCCTTCAGCGCCGAGACGCGGACGACCGGCAGGTCGTCGCCGGGGAACTCCTGGGCCGAGAGAAGCTCACGGACCTCGAGCTCGACGAGCTCCAGGATCTCCTCGTCGTCCACCATGTCGGACTTGTTGAGGGCCACGACGATGTAGGGGACGCCGACCTGGCGGGCCAGGAGGACGTGCTCCTTCGTCTGCGGCATCGGACCGTCGGTGGCGGCGACCACGAGGATCGCACCGTCCATCTGAGCCGCGCCGGTGATCATGTTCTTCACGTAGTCGGCGTGACCGGGGCAGTCCACGTGGGCGTAGTGGCGCTTCTCGGTCTGGTACTCGACGTGCGCGATGGAGATCGTGATACCACGAGCCTTCTCCTCGGGCGCCTTGTCGATCTTGTCGAACGGGGTCGCCTCGTTGAGGTTCGGGAAACGCTCGTGGAGCACCTTGGTGATCGCCGCGGTCAGAGTGGTCTTGCCGTGGTCGATGTGCCCAATGGTGCCGATGTTTACGTGCGGCTTGGTCCGCTCGAACTTGGCCTTGGCCACTGCTCTCTCCTTAGAGATTCTGACGTGACTTGCGTCTTCATATTCGGGCTTGGGGAGGCCGGTCCCTCACGGAACCGGCCGGCGAGAAAGCTCTCGCCCCGCACCCCTCCGGTCGCGGAGCGACAAGAAGATCGTCGCCCCGCACTCGGAACGGTGCTGGACTACTCGCCCCGCACCTTCGCGACGATCTCCTTGGCGATGTGCGCAGGCACTTCCGCGTAGGAGTCGAACTGCATGCTGTAGCTCGCGCGTCCCTGCGTCTTGCTACGGAGGTCTCCCACGTAGCCGAACATCTCGGAGAGCGGCACGAGCGCCTTGACGATCCGGGCGCCGGAGCGCTCGTCCATCGCCTGGATCTGCCCGCGGCGACCGTTGAGGTCACCGATGACGTCACCCATGTAGTCCTCGGGCGTGGTGACCTCGACGGCCATCATCGGCTCCAGGATTACGGCGTCCGCCTTGCGCGCGGCCTCCTTGAAGGCCATCGAGCCAGCGATCTTGAAGGCCATTTCGGACGAGTCCACCTCGTGGTAGGCACCGTCCTGCAGGGTGACCTTGACCCCGACCATGGGGTAGCCGGCGAGAACACCGAACTCGGCCGCCTCCTGGGCGCCCGCGTCGACCGAGGGGATGTACTCCCTCGGGATGCGGCCACCGGAGACCTTGTTCGCGAACTCGTAGCCGTCGTTGCCCTCGCCCAGCGGCTCAATGTCGATGATGACCTTGGCGAACTGGCCGGAACCACCGGTCTGCTTCTTGTGGACGTAGTCGACCTTCTCCACCTTGCGGCGGATGGTCTCCCGGTAGGCCACCTGAGGCCGGCCGATGTTGGCCTCGACCTTGAACTCGCGGCGCATCCGGTCGACGAGGATCTCCAGGTGGAGCTCGCCCATACCCCAGATGACCGTCTGGCCGGTCTCGTCGTCACGACGGACCTGGAAGGACGGGTCCTCCTCGGCCAGACGCTGGATCGCGGTGCCCAGCTTCTCCTGGTCACCCTTGGTCTTGGGCTCGATGGCGACGCTGATGACCGGCGCCGGGAAGTTCATCGACTCCAGGACCACGGGGTGAGCCGGGTCGGACAGGGTGTCACCGGTGGTGGTGTCCTTCAGGCCCATCACGGCGACGATCTGACCGGCCACCGCCGACGGGCGCTCTTCGCGCTTGTTGGCGTGCATCTGGTAGATCTTGCCGATCCGCTCCTTGCGGCCCTTCACCGAGTTGACCACGGCGGTGCCGGTCTCGAGCGTGCCCGAGTAGATGCGGATGTAGGTGAGACGGCCCAGGTGCTGGTCGCTCATGATCTTGAACGCGAGCGCGGAGAAGGGCTCGTTGACGTCGGCGTGACGTTCGATGACCTCCTCCTCCTTGCCGACCGCGTGGCCCTTGAAGGCCGGGATGTCGATCGGGGCGGGGAGGTAGGCGACGATCGCGTCGAGCAGGGGCTGGACGCCCTTGTTCTTGAACGCGGTGCCGGTCAGGACCGGGTTGATGGCGCTGGCCAGCGTGGCGCGGCGGATGGCCGCGACCAGCTGCTCCTCGGTGGGCTCGACGCCCTCCAGGAAGAGCTCCATCAGCTCGTCGTCGTTCTCGGAGACCGTCTCGACGAGCTTGTCACGCCACTCGCGAGCGATCTCGGCGTGCTCGGCCGGGATGTCGACGGTCTCGTACATCTCGCCCTTGGCCGCCTCGGCGCTCCAGAGCAGGCCCTTCATCTTGACCAGGTCGATGACGCCCTTGAAGTCGGCCTCGACGCCCCAGGGAAGCTGGATGACGGCGGGGGTCGCGTTCAGGCGGCTGATCATCATGTCGACGCAGCGGTGGAACTCCGCGCCGACCCGGTCCATCTTGTTGACGAAGCAGATCCTGGGCACTTCGTAACGGTCGGCCTGACGCCAGACCGTCTCGGACTGCGGCTCGACACCGGCGACGCCGTCGAACACGGCGACGGCACCGTCGAGGACGCGGAGCGAACGCTCCACCTCGATCGTGAAGTCCACGTGGCCCGGCGTGTCGATGATGTTGATCGTGTGGCCGAGCCATTCGCAGGTCGTGGCAGCGGAGGTGATGGTGATACCACGCTCCTGCTCCTGCTCCATCCAGTCCATCGTGGCTGCGCCCTCGTGGACCTCACCGATCTTGTAGTTGATACCGGTGTAGAACAGGATGCGCTCGGTCGTCGTGGTCTTGCCCGCGTCGATGTGGGCCATGATCCCGATGTTACGGACCTTGGCCAGGTCAAGAGCGGTCGTGGTGGCCACTTCTCTCGCGTCCTCGTCGTCTCGTCGAACCCGCTGTTACCAGCGGTAGTGGGCGAAGGCCTTGTTGGACTCGGCCATCTTGTGGGTGTCCTCGCGCTTCTTGACGCTTGCGCCGAGGCCGTTGCTGGCGTCGAGCAGTTCGTTCATGAGGCGCTCGGTCATGGTCTTCTCGCGGCGGGCGCGGGAGTACTGCACCAGCCAGCGCAGGGCCAGGGTGGTGCTGCGCGCCGCGCGCACCTCGACCGGGACCTGGTAGGTCGCGCCACCGACACGGCGGCTGCGGACCTCAAGGGTGGGCTTGACGTTGTCCAGCGCGCGCTTCAGGGTGACGACCGGGTCGTTGCCGGTCTTCTCCTTGGCGCCTTCGAGGGCGCCGTACACGATGGACTGGGCGATGGATCGCTTGCCGTCCAGGAGCACCTTGTTGATGAGCGCGGTGACCAGGGGCGAGTTGTGAACCGGGTCAGCCATGAGCTGACGACGGCCAGGAGAACCCTTGCGAGGCATTCCTACTTCTCCTTCTTCGCGCCGTAACGGCTACGAGCCTGCTTGCGGTTACGGACACCCTGGGTGTCGAGCGAGCCGCGGATGATCTTGTAGCGAACACCCGGCAGGTCCTTCACACGACCACCACGGACGAGCACGATGGAGTGCTCCTGGAGGTTGTGGCCGACACCGGGGATGTAGGCCGTGACCTCGATGCCGTTGGTGAGCCGGACACGCGCGACCTTGCGGAGGGCGGAGTTCGGCTTCTTCGGGGTCGTGGTGTAAACGCGCATGCAGGTGCCGCGTCGCTGAGGGCTGGCCTTGAGCGCCGGGGTCTTGGTCTTGGTGACCTTGTCCTGGCGGCCCTTGCGGACCAGCTGCTGAATCGTGGGCACCGCGTCTCCGTTCGTGCTAGCCGGTAATTCGAATGTGGTGCATTTTGCAGGTGCTGCCGGTGTCATGACCTGCGGTTCTTTCATCCCCTCCGACCCACGCGGTCGGGCGTGTCGCGTAGGTTCCGCGCCACATCCCGGTTAAGGCCGGTCCGGTGGAGGAGGCCACACGGCGCCTCTGCCGACTCCCCAACGGGAAACCTGTCGACGCGCACGCATGAAGGCCCATGAAGACATGGGCACGAAGGAAAAGACTACCCAGCCCAACGCAACACGTCAAAACGGTTGCGCCGCCAGGCGCCGGTGTTCGTGTCATGACTCCCGCGACCGGTTTCCGACCGACCGCTTCCGGGTCCGTGTCGAGTTTACCCGCCACCGAGCACTTCTCCGGCCGTTCTCCGCATTAACGTACGGCTTTCGCCGCAACATTCCGGTCAAGAAAGGTCAACATCCCCCGCCACCGGAACCGTGGGCGAGAAGCGGACGACGGAGAGGTAAACGAAAGGCGACGGCGCCCGGTCCCCGTACGGGGACCGGGCGCCGCCCGTGACCACTCAGCGCTTGTGCCGCCTAGCGGTTGTACTGCCCGAAGTCGTACTCCTCCAGCGGCACGGCCTCACCGGAGCCCGAGCCGAAGGTGTAGTCGGCCGCGGAGCCGTCGTAGCCGCCGACGGTGTACATGGCGGCCTTGGCCTCCTCGGTGGGCTCGACCCGGATGTTGCGGTACTGGGGCATGCCCGTACCGGCCGGGATGAGCTTTCCGATGATGACGTTCTCCTTGAGGCCGAGCAGCGAGTCCGACTTGGCGTGGATCGCCGCGTCGGTGAGCACTCGGGTCGTCTCCTGGAAGGACGCCGCGGACAGCCAGGACTCGGTGGCGAGCGAGGCCTTGGTGATGCCCATCAGCACCGGGCGCCCGGAGGCCGGCGTGCCGCCCTCCGCCACGCACTCGCGGTTGATCCGCTCGAAGCGCGGCCGCTCGACGAGCTCGCCGGGCAGCATGTCGGCGTCGCCGGACTCCAGCACGTTCACGCGCTTGAGCATCTGCCGCACGATGATCTCGATGTGCTTGTCGTGGATCGACACACCCTGCGAACGGTAGACCTGCTGGACCTCCGCCACGAGGTGCAGCTGCACGGCCCGGGGGCCGAGGATGCGCAGCACCTCGTTGGGGTTGACCGCACCGGCGATCAGCTGCTGGCCGACCGTGACGCGCTGCCCGTCCGAGACGAGCATGCGCGACCGCATCGACACGGGGTACGCGACCTCCTCGGAACCGTCGTCCGGGACGATCACGATCTTCCGCGTCTTGTCGGTCTCGTCGACGCGGACCCGGCCCTCGGCCTCGCTGATCGGGGCGACACCCTTGGGGACGCGCGCCTCGAAGAGCTCCTGCACACGGGGCAGACCGTGGGTGATGTCGGCGCCCGCCACACCACCGGTGTGGAAGGTCCGCATCGTCAGCTGGGTGCCGGGCTCGCCGATCGACTGGGCGGCGATGATGCCGACCGCCTCGCCGACGTCCACGAGCTTGCCGGTCGCGAGCGAGCGGCCGTAGCAGGTGGCGCAGACACCGATCTTGGCCTCGCAGACGAGGGCGCTGCGGGTCCTGACGGTCTCCACACCGGCCTCGACCAGCGCGGTGACGTGGATGTCGTTGATGTCGACACCCATCGGCGCGATGATCTTGCCGTCGACCTCCACGTCCTCGGCGAGGATGCGGCCGTGCACGTTGCTCTCGGCGTTCTCCGCCTTGACCAGGTTGCCCTGGGCGTCGCGGTCGGCCACGTGCAGCGGGACGCCGCGGTCGGTGCCGCAGTCGATCTCGCGGACGATGACGTCCTGCGCGACGTCCACCAGACGACGGGTCAGGTAACCCGAGTCGGCGGTCCGCAGCGCGGTGTCCGCCAGACCCTTCCGCTGGCCGTGGGTGGAGATGAAGTACTCCAGCACCGACAGGCCCTCGCGGAACGAGGCCTTGATCGGGCGCGGGATCGTCTCACCCTTGGTGTTGGACACCAGGCCGCGGATTCCGGAGATCTGCCGGACCTGCATCAGGTTTCCTCGGGCCCCCGACTGGACCATCATCCAGACCGGGTTGGTCTTCGGGAACGCCTTCTGCATGTCGTCGGTCACGTCACTGGTCGCGTGCGTCCAGATCTCGATGAGCTCCTGACGGCGCTCCTCGTCCGTGATCAGGCCGCGCTCGTACTCACGCTGGACCTTGTCGGCCCTGCGCTCGTACGTCTCCATGATGTCGGCCTTGTTCGGCGGCGCGATGACGTCCTCGATGGAGATCGTCACACCGGCCCTGGTCGCCCAGTAGAAACCGGCGTCCTTGAGGGCGTCGAGCGCCGCGGCGACCTCGACCTTGGGGTACTTCTCGGCGAGCTCGTTGACGATGACCGACAGCTGCTTCTTGCCGACCTGCGAGTTCACGTACGGGTAGTTCGCCGGCAGGGTCTGGTTGAACAGGCAACGGCCCAGGGTGGTCTCCAGGCGGTAGCTGTCACCCGCCTCCCAGCCCTCGGGGGCGGCCCAGCCGCGGGGCGGCGGGACGTCACCCTTCATCCGGATCTGGATCAGCGACTGGATGTCCAGCTCGCGGCGGTCGAAGGCCATGAGCGCCTCCGACACCGAGCCGAAGACCCGGCCCCTGCCGACGCCGTTCTCGTCGTCGTCCTTGAGCGTGGTCAGCGAGTAGAGGCCGATGATCATGTCCTGGGTGGGCATGGTCACGGGCTTGCCGTCGGCCGGCTTGAGGATGTTGTTCGTCGACAGCATCAGGATGCGGGCCTCGGCCTGCGCCTCGGCCGACAGCGGCAGGTGCACGGCCATCTGGTCACCGTCGAAGTCCGCGTTGAACGCGGTGCAGACGAGCGGGTGGATCTGGATGGCCTTGCCCTCGACCAGCTGCGGCTCGAAGGCCTGGATGCCCAGGCGGTGCAGGGTCGGCGCGCGGTTGAGCAGCACGGGGTGCTCGGTGATGACCTCTTCGAGGACGTCCCACACGACCGGCCGGGCACGCTCGACCATCCGCTTGGCCGACTTGATGTTCTGCGCGTGGTTCAGGTCGACCAGGCGCTTCATCACGAACGGCTTGAAGAGCTCCAGCGCCATCTGCTTGGGCAGACCGCACTGGTGCAGCTTCAGCTGCGGGCCGACGACGATGACCGAACGGCCGGAGTAGTCGACTCGCTTGCCCAGCAGGTTCTGGCGGAACCGGCCCTGCTTGCCCTTCAGCATGTCGCTGAGGGACTTCAGGGGGCGGTTGCCGGGACCGGTGACCGGGCGGCCGCGGCGGCCGTTGTCGAACAGCGCGTCGACGGCCTCCTGGAGCATCCGCTTCTCGTTGTTCACGATGATCTCGGGGGCACCGAGGTCGAGAAGGCGCTTGAGGCGGTTGTTCCGGTTGATCACCCGGCGGTACAGGTCGTTCAGGTCCGAGGTCGCGAACCGGCCACCGTCGAGCTGCACCATCGGGCGCAGGTCCGGCGGGATGACCGGGATGCAGTCGAGGACCATCCCGTTGGGCGAGTTGCGGGTGTTCAGGAACGCCGACACGACCTTGAGACGCTTGAGCGCGCGGGCCTTCTTCTGGCCCTTGCCGCTGCGGATCGTCTCGCGCAGGTTCTCGGCCTCAAGAGCGAGGTCGAAGTTGGTCAGACGCTCCTGGATGGCCTGGGCGCCCATGCCGCCGCGGAAGTAGCGGCCGAAACGGTCGCGCATCTCGCGGTAGAGCAGCTCGTCGCCCTCGAGGTCCTGGACCTTGAGGTTCTTGAAGCGGCTCCAGACCTCGTCCAGCCGGTCCAGCTCGCGCTGGGCCCGGTCGCGCAGCTGCCGCATCTCACGCTCGGCGCCCTCGCGGACCTTGCGGCGCTGGTCGCCCTTGGCGCCCGCGGCCTCAAGCTCGGCCAGGTCGGTCTCCAGCTTGCGCTGGCGAGCCTCGATGTCGGCGTCACGGCGCTGCTCGATGTGCTGACGCTCGACGGAGATCTTCGCCTCGAGCGACGGCAGGTCACGCTCGCGCATTTCCTTGTCGACGTGCGTGATCATGTAGGCCGCGAAGTAGATGACCTTCTCGAGGTCCTTCGGGGCCAGGTCGAGCAGGTATCCCAGACGGGACGGGACACCCTTGAAGTACCAGATGTGCGTGACGGGCGCGGCCAGCTCGATGTGGCCCATCCGCTCACGACGCACCTTGGCGCGGGTCACCTCGACGCCACAGCGCTCACAGATGATGCCCTTGAAGCGGACGCGCTTGTACTTACCGCAGTAGCACTCCCAGTCGCGGGTCGGACCGAAGATCTTCTCGCAGAAGAGTCCGTCCTTCTCGGGCTTGAGCGTCCGGTAGTTGATCGTCTCGGGCTTCTTCACCTCGCCGTGCGACCACTGGCGGATGTCGTCGGCGGTCGCGAGGCCGATCCGAAGCTCGTCGAAGAAGTTGACGTCGAGCACTATGTAATCCCCTCCTCAGCTTCTAGATCAGACCTCTTCGACGCTGCTCGGCTCACGCCGGGACAGGTCGATGCCGAGCTCCTCCGCGGCGCGGAAGACGTCCTCGTCGGTGTCGCGCATCTCGATGGACATGCCGTCGCTGGAGAGCACCTCGACGTTCAGGCACAGCGACTGCATTTCCTTGATGAGGACCTTGAACGACTCCGGGATGCCGGGCTCGGGAATGTTCTCGCCCTTGACGATCGCCTCGTAGACCTTCACGCGGCCCAGGACGTCGTCGGACTTGATGGTGAGCAGCTCCTGCAGGGCGTAGGCGGCGCCGTACGCCTCCAGGGCCCAGACCTCCATCTCACCGAAGCGCTGGCCACCGAACTGGGCCTTACCGCCGAGCGGCTGCTGGGTGATCATGGAGTAGGGACCGGTCGAACGAGCGTGGATCTTGTCGTCGACCAGGTGGAGCAGCTTCAGGATGTAGATGTAGCCGACGGAGATCGGGTGCGGGAACGGCTCCCCGGAACGGCCGTCGAACAGCTGGGCCTTTCCGTTCGCGCCGACCATGCGCCCGCCGTCCCTGTTGACCAGGGTGTTGTCGAGCAGCCCGATGATCTCTTCCTCGTTGGCACCGTCGAACACCGGCGTGGCCATGTTGGTGCGCGGGTCGACCTCGGCGAAGCCCTTGTCGCGCAGCCGCTCGGCCCAGGCCTCCTGGATGCCGGTGATGTCCCACCCTCTGGCGGCGATCCACCCGAGATGGGTCTCCAGGACCTGGCCGACGTTCATTCGGCCGGGCACGCCCAGGGGGTTGAGGATGATGTCGACGGCCGTGCCGTCCTCGAGGAACGGCATGTCCTCGACCGGAAGGATCTTGGAGATGACGCCCTTGTTGCCGTGCCGTCCGGCCAGCTTGTCGCCGTCGGTGATCTTACGCTTCTGGGCCACGTAGACGCGGACCAGCTCGTTGACGCCGGGGGGGAGCTCGTCGCCCTCCTCGCGGCTGAACACGCGGACGCCGATGACCTTGCCCTGCTCGCCGTGCGGCACCTTCAGGGAGGTGTCACGGACCTCGCGGGCCTTCTCACCGAAGATCGCGCGCAGCAGGCGCTCCTCGGGGGTGAGCTCGGTCTCGCCCTTGGGCGTGACCTTGCCGACGAGGATGTCGCCGGGGACGACCTCGGCGCCGATGCGGATGATGCCGCGCTCGTCGAGGTCGGCCAGGACCTCCTCGGAGACGTTCGGGATGTCCCGGGTGATCTCCTCGGGGCCCAGCTTGGTGTCGCGGGCGTCGACCTCGTGCTCCTCGATGTGGATCGAGGAGAGGACGTCGTCCTGCACCAGGCGCTGGGAGAGGATGATCGCGTCCTCGTAGTTGTGGCCCTCCCACGGCATGAACGCCACGAGGAGGTTCTTGCCCAGGGCCATCTCGCCGTCGTCGGTGCAGGGACCGTCGGCGACGACCTGGTTCACCTCGATCCGGTCGCCTTCCTTGACGATCGGCTTCTGGTTGAAGCAGGTGCCCTGGTTGGAGCGCTTGAACTTGGCGACCCGGTAGGTCGTACGGGTGCCGTCGTCGTTCATCACCGTGACGTAGTCGGCGGAGACCTCCTCGACCACGCCCGCCTTGTCGGCGGTGATGACGTCGCCGGCGTCGGTCGCGGCGCGGTACTCCATGCCGGTGCCGACCAGCGGCGCCTCGCTCTTGAGCAGCGGCACCGACTGGCGCTGCATGTTGGAGCCCATGAGCGCGCGGTTGGCGTCGTCGTGCTCCAGGAACGGGATCATCGCGGTCGCCACGGACACCATCTGGCGTGCCGAGACGTCCATGTAGTCGACCTCGTTGGCGCGCAGGGACTCGAACTCCCCGCCCTTCCTGCGGACGAGCACGCGCGGCTCGAGGAACGTTCCGTCGGAGCCGATCGGCGTGTTCGCCTGGGCGATGACGTGCCGGTCCTCCTCGTCCGCGGTCAGGTAGTCGACCTGGTCGGTGACCCGGCCGTCGACGACCTTGCGGTACGGGGTCTCGACGAACCCGAAGGAGTTGACCCGGCCGAAGGAGGCCAGCGAGCCGATCAGACCGATGTTCGGTCCTTCCGGCGTCTCGATCGGGCACATGCGGCCGTAGTGCGAGGGGTGGACGTCACGGACCTCGAAGCCGGCCCGCTCACGGGACAGACCACCGGGGCCCAGCGCGGACAGACGACGCTTGTGCGTCAGGCCGGCCAGGGGGTTGGTCTGGTCCATGAACTGCGACAGCTGGGAGGTGCCGAAGAACTCCTTGATCGACGCCACGACCGGGCGGATGTTGATCAGGGTCTGCGGCGTGATCGCCTCGACGTCCTGGGTCGTCATCCGCTCGCGGACGACGCGCTCCATGCGGGCCAGGCCCAGGCGGACCTGGTTCTGGATGAGCTCGCCCACCGTGCGCAGACGGCGGTTGCCGAAGTGGTCGATGTCGTCGGTCTCGACGACGATCTCACCGTTGGCGCCGGGCATCTCGACCTCGCCGGCGTGCAGCCGGACGATGTACTCGATGGTGGCGACGATGTCGTCCTCGGTGAGCGTGCCCTGGGTGATCTCGCTGTCGACCCCGAGCTTCTTGTTGATCTTGTATCGGCCGACCTTGGCGAGGTCGTAACGCTTGGAGTTGAAGTACAGGTTCTCCAGCAGCGTCTGCGCCGACTCCTTGGTCGGCGGCTCGCCCGGGCGCAGCTTGCGGTAGATGTCGAGCAGGGCGTCGTCCTGGCCGGCCGTGTGGTCCTTCTCCAGGGTGGCGCGCATCGACTCGTACTGACCGAAACGCTCGAGGATCTGCTCGCTGGTCCAGCCGAGCGCCTTGAGCAGGACGGTGACGGCCTGCTTGCGCTTGCGGTCGATGCGGACACCGACGCTGTCACGCTTGTCAATCTCGAACTCGAGCCAGGCGCCCCGGGAAGGGATCACCTTGCATCCATAGAGGTCCTTGTCGGAGGTCTTGTCGACACTGCGGTCGAAGTAGACGCCCGGGGACCGGACCAGCTGGGAGACGACGACACGCTCGGTGCCGTTGATGATGAAAGTGCCCTTGCCGGTCATGAGCGGGAAGTCGCCCATGAACACGGTCTGGCTCTTGATCTCACCAGTGGTGTTATTGATGAACTCCGCCGTGACGAACATCGGGGCGGAGTAGGTCATGTCCTTGTCTTTGCACTCATCGACTGAGTACTTGGGCGGCTCGAACCGGTGATCGCGGAACGACAGGGACATGGTCCCGGAGAAGTCCTCGATGGGACTGATCTCCTCAAAGATCTCTTCGAGGCCCGACTGGGCCGGAACGTCCTTGCGCCCGGCCTGGCGAGCCGCCTCGACCCGCCCCTTCCACTTCTCGTTGCCGAGCAACCAGTCGAAGGACTCGGTCTGAAGAGCGAGAAGGTCAGGAACTTCTAGCGGCTCCTGAATTCGTGCGAAAGACACACGACGGGGACCGGCGGGTACGGCGAAGGCGTTGCGCGAGGCTGCCAACAGATGTCCTTCCGAGGGCTCGCGGCGGACTGACTACACGCACGCCAGACGACCATGCATCAGAGCACCAAAAGAAGCGGGTCGTCAAAGGGCAGCGCAAAGGGGCAGTGTAGCCGAACGGCATACACCTGTCCACTTCAGTCTCTCTGCAAGCTCCACGTTGGTCGCAGCATCGCTCGTCAGAGTCGAAACGTCAAGCCCGGGAGCTGACATTTCGGCCGGGAAATAGCCGAGACCCTGGGAGTTTTCCCACCGGGTGACCTTCGTACACCACAAGACCGGAGACGATGTCCGACCTGGTGCGGCTGACGCTGAGTCACCCGGCGGATCGAACGCTAGCCGAGGGAACGACTGACGATCGACGCTGCCATGGCCGATGTACCCAACCCCATGCCGAAGCTAAACCAGGGCTTTACTAACAATTGAGTAAAGCGACACGCCGATCAAGGTGGCGGAGGGTCTCCAAGCAGCGTGGACAGCTCCGAGACCAGCCAGCGGGAATCCTTCTTGACCATGATGAATCTGGCCCGGTTCTGGCTGACGACCCGGCGGGGCTCCTTCTCGCCC
This sequence comes from Streptosporangium sp. NPDC002721, assembly GCF_042888905.1. NCBI lineage: Bacteria > Bacillati > Actinomycetota > Actinomycetes > Streptosporangiales > Streptosporangiaceae > Streptosporangium > Streptosporangium sp. NPDC002721. Next base: position 146,019 of record NZ_JBIAQI010000014.1, on the reverse strand, counting down.
TCGGGGGTCCTGACGGTGCTCATGCTCATGAAGAGCAGCACCTCGACCCTGCCGAAGTCACCGGACTCCACCGACTCCACCCCGGCCCCGGTCACCGCGGCCTGCTGAACCGTCTTCTGCTTCCTCGCCTGCGGGGCCATGCTCCTGGCCAGCTGCCGGTAGTGCAGGCTGAGCGCCCCGGTGGTGTATCCGCCCGCTCTTGCGAAATCCTGTTCGATCGTACGATAGTCATACGAGAGCATGTCGGAGGCGACCGCACGGGCCGCGGCGAGCGCCTCCCGTCCCGCCGTCTCGTCCGCGCGCAGCCGGCTCAGGTCGGTGAACATGATCCAGACGGCCGCCGCGAGCGCGAGCGCGACGGCGACCATGAGCCCGATCGCCAACCTGGAGGCGTGTCTCACAGCACCAGCTCCGCCTTGGACACCAGCCAGGCTCCCCCCACCTTGGTCACTTCCATGTTCCACCGGTGGAACAGCTCCTGCGGGGCGTCCTTGCTCCCGTCCCGCCGGACCACCGCGTCGCCCACCACCATCACCTGGGCCGTGCTCCCCCGCAGCGAGACGAGCCCTGAGGCCCGCAGCGCGCCTGTTTGGAGGATCTTGTCCTTGATCGTGCTCTTCTTGAGCTCCGCGGCGGTCCTGGCGTACTCGGCCCTGGCCGCGCCCGTGGAGGTGTCGAGGATGCGCCCGATGTCGTTGTCGACGCTCCGGTAACCGACGGAGAGCAGATACACGGCGTGGGCCCCCGCCGCCCGCAGCGCCGCCTGCCTGTCGTCAGCGGCCGTCTGGGCGTCGCGCAGGGTGGCACCGACCCAGAACGCGGCGGCCAGCAGCCCCACGATCAGCACCCCCAGCACCGGCCCGGCGATCCTGAGCGGGCGGCGGGAGCGGCGCGAGCGACGGGAGCGAGTGGCCTGCACTGCCATGCGTCTCTCCCATCGCACGGTCTGCGGAACGCGGGCCGGCGAGCGCGGCTGCTTCGCCGCCCTGGACGGCATGCTCCCCGATCGCCGGATCATAACCCGCCACGCAGATCCGCATAACGGCCTTCGCGCACATGCCCCGGGTCATTTCCCCCCGGTTCACTCGACCTCGTACGAGGCGACCGTGCCCGGAAACGCGAAAAGAGCGGGCCACCGGCACCAGGTGGACCCGCTCTTCTCGGTGGAACGAACTACTTGACGGTGACCGAAGCGCCGGCGCCCTCAAGGGCGGCCTTGGCCTTCTCGGCCTGCTCCTTGTTGACCTTGCCGTCGAAGACGGACTTGGGAGCGCCGTCAACGAGGTCCTTGGCCTCCTTGAGGCCCAGGCTCGTCAGGGCGCGGATCTCCTTGATGACCTGGATCTTCTTCTCGCCGGCGGCCTCGAGGATGACGTCGAACTCGTCCTGCTCCTCGACCTCTTCGGCGGCGGCCGCACCGGGGGCGGCAGCGGCGGCGACGGCGACGGGCGCAGCGGCCTTGACGTCGAAGGTCTCCTCGAAGAGCTTCACGAAGTCGGACAGCTCAAGAAGAGTCATCTCCTTGAAAGCGTCGAGCAGCTCGTCGGTGCTGAGCTTCGCCATGATGGTTCCTCCATACGGATCTGAACTACTAAGGAAAGTTGGGACCGCGGTTCGAGTTAATCCCCTGGGACCGCCTGCGCGGACCTACTCGCCGGCGCCTTCGCGCTTGGCACGCAGGGCCTCGACCAGCTGAGCCATGTTGGTGGGCAGCGCGTTGAAGACGGCGGCCGCGTGGCCCTGCTTCGCCTTCATGGCGCCGGCCAGCTTCGCGAGGAGAACCTCGCGCGACTCAAGGTCGGCAAGCTTGGTGATCTCGTCCGGCGTCATCGACCTGCCGTCGACGACACCGCCCTTGATGACCAGGAGGGGATTGGCCTTGGCGAAGTCACGCAGACTCTTGGCAGCCTCGACCACGTCGCCGTTGACGAACGCGATCGCCGACGGACCCGCGAGCAGGTCGTTGAGCTGGTTGAACCCGGCCTCGTTGGCCGCGATCTTGGTCAGCGTGTTCTTCACCACGGCGAACTTCGCATTCTCACCGAGCGAAACGCGCAGCTGCTTGAGCTGGGCGACGGTGAGACCGCGGTATTCGGTCAGAACGGCAGCATTGGAGCCGTCGAAGCTGCTCTTCAGCTCAGCGACAGCCGTTGCCTTTTCTGCCTTCGCCATGGGCCTCCTTCCAGATGTGCCGCCGGGGCAAAGGGCCCGGAAAGCGAACAAGCCCCGGCGCAGGCGCACGGGGCTCACATGAGGAGGTTAGTCCAGATGAAAACTCACATCACAACCTACGCGGGCCGTCCACTGACGTGGATCCTTAAGTCATCAGGCCATGCGGCTTGACGACGACCGGCGGTCTTCGGCGTTGACAGCATACGTCCTGCCGTTCCGAATGCCAACTCGAAGCCACCCGGGGGCACGCCGACCCTGGAGCCGCCTCCCGCCCCGGCGGGGGGACACAGGTCCCGAAAGCCCTCGTACGGGCCCTGGACGCCGCACACGGACCCACGCCCCCGGAGAGAAGGGGCCCTGGGAGAGGAGCCCTGAAAAGGGCTCGCGCCCCCGGCCGACGGGCCGGGGGCGCGGATCTCGGGGAAACGTCAGTTTCCGCCGCGGTGCTCGGGAAGGTCGCCCACCTGGTCGGCGGGCGGGGCGGTGATCTCCACGGGCTCGTTGAAGCCCTTGAAGAGCGCCGTCAGGTTGAACGTCGCCTCCTTCTCGGAGCCGCTGAGCGTCACCTTGCGGGGCAGGCTCTGAGCGTCGGCCCAGAGGTCGAACTTCACGTTCTTGGCGTGCGAGAGCTGCTCCTGGAGGTTCTCCCGCTTGGCCGGGTCGATCAGCTGGGCGGCCTCGGCGACCGGGAAGGTGCCGCTGTAGTGCGTCGTGTCGACCCCGCCGACCGTCTCGGTGCCGACCGCCTTGACGTCCTTCGACGCGGTCAGCAGCTTGACGGTGCCCGCCAGGTCGAACTGCTGGGCCTGGTCCATGAACTTCCTGATCTCGGACTGCCCCTTGGCGTCGAGCTCGGTGAGCGACACCTTGGTCCACGGCTTGGTGGTGCCGGCGAACCTGTTGACGAGCTCGGACTTCACGTAGACCGTGTCACCCGCCAGGATGGCCCGCGCCCCGCCGGGCACGTTCTGTCCGCCGAAGTTGATCGTGTCGAGCCTGATGTCGGTGGCCAGCTGGGGCTTGCTCTGGTAGAGCATGCTGCCCTGGACCTTGCCCGACTGCTTCTCACCACCGCCGCTGGCGTCGAGAACCACGTCGGCGGAGTAGGAGGTGACCTCCTCGGCCTTCTGCGCGCTCTGCTGCACCGCGTCCGCCGCGGCGAGCTTCACGTTTCCGAGGGAGCTGGTGCCCTGTGCACCGCATCCCGCGACCGCGACGAGCGCGGCCGCTCCCAGTGCAAGTGCGGGAGCCAATCGGCGCATTTCGTCTTCCACCCTTTCGTTCCCCCGATGATCCTGACTTAAGACACTACGCTTCGGCAAAGCCGGGCGCGTCGTCCGAGAGAACGAAGAAAGGCCTCAACCGAATGGCCATTCGGTTGAGGCCTTCCGAGGAAGACGTCTGCTATCAGGCGTCGAGCTCGGCGGTCAGCGCCCGCGTCTGGTTGGGGTCGACCTGGATGCCGGGGCCCATGGACGTGGAGAAGACGACCTTCTTGACGTAGCGGCCCTTGGCCGCGGACGGCTTGAGACGCAGCACCTCTTCGAGGGCGGCGGCGTAGTTCTCGATGAGCTGGCGCTCACCGAAGGACACCTTGCCGATGATGAAGTGCAGGTTCGCGTGCCGGTCGACACGGAACTCGATCTTGCCGCCCTTGATGTCGGTGACGGCCTTGCCGACGGCCGGGGTCACGGTGCCGGTCTTGGGGTTCGGCATCAGGCCACGGGGGCCGAGCACGCGGCCCAGACGGCCGACCTTGCCCATGAGGTCCGGGGTGGCGACGACGGCGTCGAAGTCGAGGCGGCCCTTGGCGACCTCGTCGATCAGCTCGTCGGCACCGACGATGTCGGCACCCGCGGCGCGGGCCTCCTCGGCGCGGTCACCGGTCGCGAAGACCAGGACCCGGGCGGTCTTGCCGGTGCCGTGCGGGAGGTTGACGGTGCCGCGGACCATCTGGTCGGCCTTGCGGGGGTCGACGCCCAGCCGCAGGGCCACCTCGACGGTGGCGTCGAACTTGGCGACGTTGGTCTCCTTGGCCAGCTTGGCCGCCTGGACCGGGCTGTACAGGGTCTCGCGGTCGACCTGCGCCGTTGCGGCGCGGTATCCCTTGCTGCGCTTCACTTGCTCACTCCTGTGGATCCGAGTGTCCGTGGTACGGGCCTGCGCCGGCCCCTCCACTTACTTCGACGTTGGATGGTTCGCGCGATCGGGATCGCGCTCGCCGCCGGTCCTCGCCGGTCTCGCGGATGCGGTTCGCCGCCACGAGATCACCGCCGGGCCGTACGGCGGGTGGTGCTAGTCGACGATCGTGATGCCCATCGAGCGGGCGGTGCCGGCGATGATCTTCTCGGCGGCCGCGATGTCGTTGGCGTTGAGGTCCTGCATCTTGGTCTCGGCGATCTGGCGCAGCTGGTCCTTGGTGAGCTTGCCCACCTTGTCCTTCTGCGGGACGGCCGAACCCTTGGCGACACCGGCGGCCTTCTTGATCAGCTCGGGCGCCGGGGGCGTCTTCGTGACGAAGGTGAAGGTGCGGTCCTCGTAGATGGTGATCTCTACGGGGATGATGTTGCCGCGCTGGGACTCGGTGGCAGCGTTGTACTGCTTCACGAATTCCATGATGTTGACGCCGTGCGGACCGAGGGCGGTACCGACCGGCGGCGCGGGCGTGGCCTGGCCAGCGGGGAGCTGGACTTTGACGAGCGCCGCGAACTTCTTCTTAGGAGGCATGCTTCTCTCCGGGTCCTTGCTTCTCTGAACGATGTTCCAGATCCCCGCGACCGCGGGGCCCACGGCATCCGTACCTTGACCGATGCGGCGAATTTGGAACCATCCCCGCGACCGCGGGGCAGACTGACGAAGTCTACGCGACCGGTCTAGATTTTCGAGACCTGGTTGAACGAGAGCTCGACCGGGGTCTCACGACCGAAGATCGACACGAGCACCTTGAGCTTCTGCGACTCGGCGCTGATCTCGCTGACCGTGGCGGGCAGCGTGGCGAACGGGCCGTCCATGACGGTGACGGACTCGCCGACCTCGAAGTCGACCGTCGCGGCGGAGGCCTTCGCGGTGGACTTCTTGACCTCTTCCGAGGGCTCCGGCGCGAGCAGCTTGGCGACCTCTTCGAGGCTCAGCGGGCTCGGCTTGTTGGAAAGGCCCACGAAACCGGTCACACCGGGCGTGTTACGCACCGCGGACCAGGACTCGTCGGTGAGCTCCATCCGGACCAGGACATAGCCGGGCAGCACCCGCTCCTTGACCAGCTGGCGCTTGCCGCTCTTGATCTCGGTCACGTGGTGGGTGGGCACCTCGACCTGGAAGATGTAGTCCTCCATGTTGAGGGACTGCGTGCGGGTCTCGATGTTCGACTTCACGCGGTTCTCGTAGCCGGCGTAGGAGTGGATGACGTACCACTCGCCGAACAGGCTCCGCAGGTGCCGCTTGAACTCCTCGACCGGGTCGACGTCGGGAAGGACGTCACCGTCCTCGTCGACGGCGCCGGCCGGGGCCTGCTCGGCCTCGGTTTCGGCGTCGGCGTCGGTCTCGGCGTCGACGTCCTGCCCGTCGGACTCGTCAAGCGAATCCTCGGTGACGTCGACGGCCTTCTCCAGCTCGTCCTCGCGCTCCTCGCGGGGCTCGCCGGCCGACTGTGCAGACTCGGACACGGTGCTCTTTCTCTTTTCGTCAGATGGCTGATGGGCTCGTCCGCGGGACTGACTCGCCCCCGCCGGAGACCGCGTCTCAGGCTCCGCCGAAGATTCTCAGCACGCCCTCGGTGAACAGCGCGTCCAAAGCCGACACGATCCCGACCATGATCAGAACGAAGACCAGGACGATGATGGTGTACGAAATGAGGTCCTTGCGCGTAGGCCAGATGACCTTACGCAGCTCGGCGACTACCTGTCGGTAGAAAAGGGCGGGAGAAGTGCGCTTAGTCTTCTTCTCACCGCTCGGCTTGTCTGCGGTTTCGCCGCGCGTGTCGATCGCCACAGTCCTCACCTGAATCCATCGAGTCCAACGCACATAAGCGGCGCGCTGGACGCCTGATGCGCGGACCGCTCCTAGCAGGGCACGAGGGACTCGAACCCCCAACCGCCGGTTTTGGAGACCGGTGCGCTACCAATTGCGCTAGTGCCCTAAGACATGAACCACCATACATCGGTTGGACCGAAGTTTGTCCGTGGCTCACGGTCTTGACCGCCGGTTCACGCATGCGGCGGAAAGAACATGCCGGAGTCTACGTGTGAATGGCCACCGCGTCGAACCGACAGGAGATCGGAACGAGATTGCCCAGGTCAGCGGATTTTTACGGGCGTTCGTACGGCTTGCGGGGGAAGCGTCCGCATGGTGGATACCCGGCGGAAACATCGGCACAGGTCTGTAACCATGGGGGTATGACCCGTCCTCGCATCTCAGCGCGTATCTCCGCGATCTCCGAGTCCGCCACGCTCGCCGTGGACGCCAAGGCCAAGGCGATGAAGGCGGCGGGCCGCCCGGTCATCGGCTTCGGCGCCGGTGAGCCGGACTTCGCGACTCCCGGCTACATCGTCGAGGCGGCCGTCGAGGCGTGCCGGAACCCCCGGTTCCACAAGTACACCCCGGCCGGTGGCCTTCCCGAGCTGAAGCAGGCGGTCGCCGACAAGACGCTCCGCGACTCCGGCTACCGGGTGGACGCGTCCCAGGTTTTGATCACCAACGGCGGCAAGCAGGCCGTCTACGAGGCGTTCGCCACGCTGCTCGACCCGGGTGACGAGGTCCTGGTCGTCGCCCCCTACTGGACGACCTACCCCGAGGCGATCAAGCTCGCCGGCGGCGTCCAGGTCGACGTGGTGACCGACGAGACCACCGGCTATCTGGCGAGCGTGGAGCAGCTGGAGGCGGCGCGCACCGACCGCACCAAGGTCCTGCTCTTCGTCTCCCCGTCCAACCCGACCGGCGCGGTGCACACCCCCGAGCAGGTCGCCGAGATCGGCCGCTGGGCCGTCGAGCACGATCTCTGGGTCGTCACCGACGAGATCTACGAGCACCTCACGTACGGCGACGCGACGTTCGCGAGCATCGCCACCGTGGTCCCCGAGCTGGGCGACAAGGTCGTGGTCCTGAACGGCGTCGCCAAGACCTACGCGATGACCGGCTGGCGGGTGGGCTGGCTGATCGGCCCCAAGGACGTCGTCAAGGCCGCGTCCAACCTGCAGTCGCACGCCACCTCCAACGTCTCCAACGTCGCCCAGGCCGCCGCGCTGGCCGCCGTCACCGGCGACCTGTCGGCCGTGGCGGAGATGCGCGGCGCCTTCGACCGGCGCCGCCGGACGATGGTCCGGATGCTCAACGAGATCCCGGGCGTGCTCTGCCCCGAGCCGCTGGGCGCGTTCTACGCCTACCCGTCGGTCAAGGCGCTGCTGGGCAGGGAGTTCGGCGGCAGGCGCCCGGCGACCTCCGCCGAGCTGGCCGAGATCATCCTGGAGGAGGCCGAGGTGGCGGTCGTCCCCGGTGAGGCCTTCGGCACCCCGGGCTACTTCCGCCTGTCCTACGCGCTCGGCGACGACGACCTCGCCGAGGGCGTGAGCCGCCTCGCCAAGTTCCTCGGCCAGGCCGGCTGAGCACGACGGCCCCTCCCCGGCCGGTCGGGCGCGATCTTCGCACGCTCCGGCCGGGGCATGACCATTCGGGGCGCGGGCCCCTCGGCGCGGTCAGTCCTTCGAGGCGGCGGTCAGTCTTTCAGGGCGTAGGTCACGGCGCCCTCGAAGTGGCAGGCCGAGCCCTCGTTGAAGGCCCGCGCGTACGCGATCTCGCCGATCAGGTCCGCGGCGCGGGCTCCGGCGGCCTTCCGGAGCGCGGTCAGGGTGTCGGCCTCGCCGGCGGGCGGCCCGAAGGTGGTCCAGATGCGCTGGGCGGCGCCCAGGAGCCAGGCGGCGCGGTGGCCGTCGCCCGCCGCTACGGCGATCCTGGCGAGCTGGTCGATGGCGAGGACGCTGCCGAGCGTGTCGCGCAGCAGCCATTTGACCTCCAGCGCCGCCCTGGCCGCCGTGGCGGCCTCCGCGACGTCCCCCCGGCCGAAGAGGGCCAGGGAGAGGACGTAGTCGTCCATGGCGCGCTGTGACACCTCCCCCCGCGCCTCGTTGCGGGAGCGCGCCTCGCCCAGGATCCGCACCGCCTCGTCGAAGTCGCCGCCGAAGGTGGCGGCCATCGCGAGGAAGGAGGGCAGGAAGAGCGCCCCCGGTGAGGTGGGGTCCAGCCCGGCGGCCACGCGCAGCGCGTACGCCCGCGCGCCCTCCAGGTCCAGGTCGCCGGTGAACAGGCGGGTCTCGGCGAGGGCGAGGAGGGCGTGCGCCTCGGCGTCGCCGTCACCGTGCCGCCGCGCGCTCTCGACGGCCTCCTCGGCCCTGCTGCGGGCCAGGGACATGTCCCCCCGGACGAGGGCGAGGTGGGCGGCGACCCAGAGCGGCCTGGACCTGGCCCGGTCGGTGACGGGGGCGGCGGCCAGGGCGCGGTCGAGATAGTGGCGGCCCTCGCGGACGAGCCCCAGGTGGCACCAGAGCACCCACAGTGCCCCGGCCAGCTCCAGGGCGCCGCCGTGGTCGCCCGTGGTGAGGCAGCGGTCGAGGGCCGCGCGGATGTTGGGGAGCTCCTCGCGCGCCCAGCGGGCCCATTCGAGCTGGTGCGGGCCGCACCATTCGGCGCCCATGCGCCGGGCGGCGGACAGGTAGTGGTCGCGGTGCCTGCGGGTCATCAGGCCGCTCTCGCCCAGCTGGTTGAGCCAGTCGCGCCCGTAGTCCCTGATGGTGTCGAGCAGGCGGTGGCGGCCGCCCACGCGGGCGACGACGGATTTGGCCGCGAGCGCGGCGAGGACTCCGGGGACGTCGGGCAGGCGCTCGTCCTCGCACACCCCGCGCGCCGCGTCCGTGTCGAAGGCGGCGGGGAAGACCGACAGGCGGGCCCAGAGCAGGCGTTCGGCGGGGGTGCACAGCTCGTGGCTCCAGCCGGCGGCGGCGCGGAGGGTGTGGTGGCGCGGGGGCCCCTCACCGTCGGTCAGCGGCTTGAAGTGGACGTCGAGCTGGTCGGCGAGCTGGGTCGCCGACAGGCCGCGCATGTGGCTGGCGGCCAGCTCGATGGCGAGCGGCATGCCGTCGAGCCTGCGGCAGAGCCTGGCGACGGCCATCATGGCCCGCCCGTCCGTGCGCAGCCCGGGGGCGACGGCCCTGGCCCGGTCGAGGAAGAGGCTCGGCGCCTCGTGGTCGGCGAGGTCGGGGGCCTCGGGCGGGGGGACGGGGAAGGGCTCGACGACCATGACGACCTCCAGCGGCAGGCCGAGCTCCTGGCGGCTGGTCACGATGATCTGGACGTCGGGGGCGCCGGTCAGCACGGCCACGACCATGGCCGCGCAGGAGTCGACCAGGTGCTCGCAGGTGTCGAGGACGATGAGGAGCCGCCGGTCGGCGAGGTACTCGACGAGGGACTCCAGGGCGGGGCGTTCGGCCTGGGTGTGCAGGCCGAACACTCCGGCGACGCCGTGGATGAGCAGGCCGCCGTCGGTCTCCGCGGAGAGCTCGGCCACCCAGACGCCGTCGGGGTACTCGTCGCGCACGTCGCGGGCGGCCCTCAGGGCGAGGCGCGTCTTGCCGACGCCCCCGGGGCCGCGCAGGGTGAGCAGTCGCGTCCGGGTGAGGAGTTTCGCGATCTCGTCGAGCTCGGTGGCGCGGCCGACGAAGCTGTTCATCTCGGCCGGCAGATTGCCGCAGCGCGTCAAGAAAAGTCTCCCTGGAGTGCGTGTTCCACGGCGTCGCGCAGGCCGATCGAACCTCCCCGCGCCTCCAGCCGGTCGAACTCCGCCCTGCCCAGACGCCCGCGCAGCCTCAGCTCGGCCGCGCGGAACCGGCTCGCGATCATGGGTGAGCGGCTGGGCGGGACCCCGGCGTCCTTCCAGGCGGCGCCGGAGGCTCCGAACATGGTGGCGGCGAAGGTGTCGTCGGCGCACGCCTCGGCGATCACGACGAACACCTCCAGCGCCTCCATGAGGGAGATGCTGTCGCCGAACAGGCGGGCCCCACGCAGGGAGGTGCAGGCGTACTCGAGGGCGGAGGAGGTGTTGCCGAGGGCGTGTTCGGCCTGGGCCAGGAGGAGGTCGAGGCGGATGAGCGTCCAGTAGTCGCCGCAGGACTCGCAGAGCTCGCGTCCCTCGCGCAGCACGGAGACGGCCTGGTCGTTGTGGTCGGCGAGCATCATGGCGGTGGCGACCACGGTGTAGGTGGGCAGGAAGCCGGGGAAGACGTTGCCGGTGGAGCGGTGGCGCACCCGGGCGTGCTTGATGAGCCGCAGCGCCTCCACCACGTCGCCCCTGACGACGGCCAGGTGGGCCTTGAACTGGCTCACGTAGGCCGTGGCGTAGCCGTCGGCGTCCTCGGCCGCGCACTCGCTGAGGATGCGCTCGGCGCGTACGAGGTCGCCGCGCTGGATCGAGACCCAGGCGTGCACCCACAGGGCCTTGACCCGCTCGGGGCTGGGGGTGTGGTCGAGGTCGAGGCCGCGCTGGAGGAGGTCGTCGCCGGGCGCCTGCATTCCGCAGCACGCCCACAGGAACCACAGGTTGCCGACCAGGTCGAGGCCCTTGCGGTATTCGGCCGGCCGGGCGTAGCAGTATTCGATGGCGCCGCGCATGTTGCCGCATTCGAGGACCAGCCTGCGGTACCACTCCAGCTGGCGGCCCTGCCAGCTCATCTCGGCGCGGGCCGACAGCGCGAGGTAATGGTCGCGGTGGCGGCGCTGGATCTCGTCGGTCTCGCCGAGCCGCTCCAGCCAGACCAGGCCGAACTCCCGGACGGTGTTGAGCAGGCGGTAGCGGACCCCTCCCTCGCCCTCCTCGCGGACGAGGACGGACTTGTCGAGCAGGCCGAGCAATCCGTCGAGGACGTCCTTGGCGGCGAGGGCCCCGCCCGCGCAGACCTCCTCGGCGGCCTCGATGTCGAAGGTGCCGGCGAAGACCGAGGCCCGCGCCCACAGGAGGCGCTCCTGCGGGGTGCAGAGCTCGTGGCTCCAGCCGAGGGCGACGCGCATGGAGCTGTGCCGCCGGGGAGCCCCGGTCCGTTCTCGCGGGGCGGCGCCGATCCCGCTCGCGTGGATCTCGCGCTCGGCCACCGGGACCGTACGGCCTTCGAGGGCCGAGGCGAGCTCGTCGGGCGAGGTCACGTGGCCGTCGAAGGCGGCGAGCCCGGCGGTGGAGACCGGGCGGCCGTCGAGGCAGGCGGCGAGCCCGTCGAGGGTGCCGCAGCTGTCGGGAGAGCCCTCGGCCACGGCGAGCCGGATCGCCAGCGGCAGGTTGTCGAGGCGCCGGCAGAGCTCGGCCGGATCGGTGTCGCCGAGCCTGTCGCCGGCGAGGACGGTGATCAGATGGACGGCGTCGGCGTCGGGCAGGCCGCCGACCGGGTAGAGGTGCTCGCCGGGCAGGCCCAGCCGCTGCCTGCTGGTGGTCAGGACGCGCAGTCCCTCCACCGAGCGCAGCAGCAGGCCGACCAGGATGCCCGTGGCGCCGACGGCGCGGTCGCAGGTGTCGAGGACGAGCAGGGTCCGGCGCGCGAGGAACTCCTCGACCAGACCCCGCAGCGCCGGGGTGCCGGGCTCGCGGCGGACGCCGATCGCGTCGGCGAGCGTCTCGGCCAGGGAGTCGAGGTCGGTGGGGGCCTCCGACAGCTCCACGACGTGGACGCCGCCGGGGAACGCGGGTTCGAGGGCATCGGCCAGCCTCAGGGCGAGACAGGTCTTCCCGACCCCGGCCGGACCGGTCAGCGTGACGTGCCGGACCCTTTCGAGCAGCGCGGATACGTCGGCGAGTTCTGTTTCCCTGCCGACGAAGACGTCCGCTTCCATGGCAGCCCCAGCGTCCTGACAACGTGTGCCTCCACGGTCGCACGGAGACATGGTCCGCTGAAAGCCCGTTTCCTAAATTTCCTCGATATAACGGGGGATGGGGTATGGGCGGGTGTGCCCTGAACCCCCCGACAGCCGTCCGAAATAACACCTTAAAACCTATAAATGGGCAATTGGGAAAAGGCTCATGAAACACCGGGGAGGATCAGGGACACCTGTGGAAGCGGGCCGGACCGCGAGGCTCCCTCGGTGGCCTTTCCGATCTCGGGTCCGGAGCGGGCCCGGGGTCCGGTCCCGTCGCCTGGTCTCCCCGCGTGGTCCGGGGTCCGCGATCTCGGCGGTGGGCCCTCCCCCGTTCCGCCCGGATGATCCTCAGCGTGCGGACGGCTCGTCGCGCCGGGGGCGTCGCGTCGGGACCGTCATGGTGGGACCGTCACGTCAGGACCAAAATCTCGGGGTCGTCGGTCGGAGCCGTCCGGGGTTACGGCACCATGTTGAAATGCCACGTCCCCTCAGCGAACTGCCCAAGGCGCACCTGCACCTGCACTTCACCGGCTCCATGCGTCACTCGACCCTCGTCGAGCTCGCCCGCGAGCACGGGTCACACCTTCCCGACGCGCTTGAGGAGGACTGGCCGCCCCAGCTGCGCGCGACCGACGAGCGGGGCTGGTTCCGCTTCCAGCGGCTGTACGACATCGCGCGCTCGGTCCTGCAGCGGGAGAGCGACGTCTACCGGCTGCTGCGCGAGGCCGCCGAGGACGAGGCCGCCGAGGGGTCGCGCTGGCTGGAGATCCAGATCGACCCTTCGGGGTACGCGTCGAAGTTCGGCGGGCTCACCTCGGCCATGGAGCTGATGCTCGACGCGACGCGCAGGGCCGCGGACCACGCGGGGATAGGGATCGCCGTCGTGGTGGCCGCAAACCGCACCCGCCATCCCCTCGACGCCAAGACGCTCGCCCGCCTCGCCACGCACTACATGGATCAGGGCGTGGTCGGGTTCGGGCTCTCCAACGACGAGCGGCGCGGCCGGGCCCGCGACTTCGACGGGGCCTTCCGGCTCGCCAAGCGGGCCGGGCTGCTGGCGGTGCCGCACGGCGGGGAGCTGCTGGGCGCGGCCAGCGTGGCCGAGTGCGTCGACGTGCTGGACGCCGACCGGGTCGGGCACGGGGTGCGGGCGGCCGAGTCGCCCAGGCTCATGGAACGCCTCGCGGCCCGGCAGATCACCTGCGAGGTCTGCCCGACGTCCAACGTCGGCCTCGGGGTGGCCGAGCGCGCCGAGGACGTGCCGCTGCGGCGCCTGTTCGAGGCGGGGGTGCCGATCGCGCTGGGCGCCGACGACCCGCTGCTGTTCGGCGCCAGGCTGCTGCCCCAGTACGAGCTCGCCAGGCAGGTGTACGGCTTCTCCGATCCGGAGCTGGCCGAGCTGGCCCGCCAGTCGGTACGGGCGTCGGCGGCTCCGGACGACGTACGCAAGAAGCTTCTCCAGGAGATCGACGACTGGCTGGCGTCGGCGGACTGAGCGGGCGCTCCCCCGGCCGGCCAGGTGTCCGCCCGGCGCGCCGAGCCGGCACTCCCCTGTCACGGCCCGGCGACCAGCGGCGGGTCCGGCCGGTGGACGAGCGGGCGATCTCCGGTCGCGACACGCCGGCCGCCGAGCCGGCGTCAGCGGACCGAGCGGGCGATCTCCAGGGCGCGGCGGAGCTCCCCGACGCCCTCCAGGCGCAGGCCGACCCGGTCCCGCTGCCAGATGAGGGTGGGTCCGGCCGGGCGGGGGCGGGTCACGGCCTGGCCGCCGCTCCTGGGCAGATAGGTCAGGCCGTGGTGGACCGGGATCCACTGCGCCGTCGAGGTGCCCACGCCGGTCTCCTGCGGCCAGGGCGGGCCGAGCTCCTTGCGGAAGACGACCTGGAGACTGCCGTCGTACTCGTCCAACCTGAGGCCGGGCCAGAACAGCGAGACCACCCTGCCGCCGTCGCTCACCCTGACCTCGGCGGGGTCGCCGAGCGCGGCCGGGAGGGAGATCGGGAACGCGACCTGCTTCCGCGCCTGTTCCAGGGTGACCCGGTGCTCGCCGGGCAGCGGCCGGGGCACCCCCGAGGGCAGCGGCGCGGGACCGCCGGTCCTGAACTCGACCCCCGCGAAGCGCAGGATCTCCACGACCGCCGCCCTTCCCGCGGGCGTCGCCCCCAGCAGCAGGGCGACGAGGATCGCGACGGCGGCGGCCGCGGCCCGCCGGCGCGCCCGGCCTCCGGCCCGCAGCGCCTCCCACCCGCGCCGGAGCGCTCCGGGACCGCCGGGGGCCGCGGGTGTGCCGGTGGCCGGTCGCTCAAGGGCCGGCGTCTCGGGGGCGAGTGGTGCTTCGAGGCGGGCTCGTACGGCCCGCGCGACGTCGGCGGGGGGCGGGGACGGGACGTCGAGGGACCGGCCGAGGTCGAGGAGCTGGGCTTCGAGGTCGTCAGGTGAGGTCACGGGCCACCTCCTCGCGCAGACGGGCCAGGCCGCGGGAGGTCCGCGACTTGACGGTACCGACGGGAAGGTCGAGCACCTGGGCGGTCTCGGCCTCCGACAGCTGTAGGAAGTACCGGCAGACCACGGCCTCGCGTTCCCGTTCGGGCAGCGTACGCACCGCGTCGAGGAGCCGCGCCCTGCGGTCGGTCGCGACGGCCGCCTCCTCGGGCCCCTCCCCCGGGGCGGGGACGAACTCGGTGAGCCGCGCGGCCAGCTTGTCGCGGCGTCCGCGGGAGCGGGTCAGGTTGTGCGTCTCGTTGGCCACGATCCGCAGCAGCCAGGGGCGGAAGTGCGCGTCCCTGCGGAAGGAGGCCAGGTGGCGGTGTGCCTTGACGAACGCCTCCTGGACCACGTCCTCGGCCTCGTCGGCGGCCCCGAGCATGGCCGCGGTCCGGTGCGCGAGCGCGCTGTAGCGGGTGACCAGCACCTCATAGGCGTCCAGGTCACCGGCGAGCGATCGGGTGATCGCCTCGTCGTCGTCCGTCGGGGGCTCCTTCGCGAATGTCGTGAGAGATTTCACCGCATATGGGCCGTCTGCGGAAGCCCCTGTCCGCGGGCGCGATCGAAATCGGCCGCCGAGGGCGGGAGCTTCCGACGGGGTTCTCGACGGGGTTCTCGACGGGGTTCTCGACGGGGTTCTCGACGGGGTTCTCGATGGGCTTCTCGATGGGGTGAGGACTCGCGGGTGGGTGCGTGCCTTCAGTGGAGGGCATAGGCGACCGCCGCGTCCGGGTCGGCCTCGTAGCCCTCGGCGAAGACCGCGTCGTAGGTCTCGTCGCCGAGCAGCTGCCTGGCCGTCCGCTCGGCGACGGTCCTCGGCTCGGACATGCCCTCCGAGCGGCAGCCCTGGAGTCCGAAGGTGGCCCACAGTCGTACCCCCGCCCCCTGGAGCCTGGCCGTGCGCCGGCCGTCACCCTCGACCGCGGCGATCACCGCGAGCTGGTCGACCGCCTGCGCCACCCCCGCGGCGTCGCGCAGGCGCCACTTGACGTCGAGCGACTGCCGGGCGGCCTCCGCCGCCTCGGCCACCCTGCCGAGACCCAGCTGGGCGATGGACAGGACGTAGTCGCCGCAGGCGCGGGCCCAGCGCTCGCCGCGCGCGTCACAGAGCCGCTGCACCTCCTTGAGCACGGAGACCGCCCTGTCGAACTCGCCCCGCCAGGTGACCGCCATGGCCGCGGTCACCAGGGCGAGGGGTTCGCTGACGGTCGCGGCGTCGGCGCGGCGGAAGTACTCGCGGACGCGCTCGACGCAGGGTTCGACGTCCTCCAGGGCGCCGGAGCACAGGGAACTGCTGGCCAGCCGGAGCTGGGCGTGCCCGGCCGCCGCGTAGTCGCCCCAGTCGAGGGCCGCGGACAGCGCCTCCTCCGCCCGGCGGCGGCCCACCTCCAGCTCCCCCTGGGCGATGGCCACGCATCCGTCGGCCCACAGGAGCCGGGGCAGCCCGGGATCGGTGACGGGAGCCGCCTCGATCGCCCGCGCCATGTGGTGGCGGCCCTCGTTCAGCCGGCCCAGACAGAACCAGAGGATCCAGAGCGTTCCGGCGAGCTCGACGGACGTCGGGGAGGCGGGGTCGAGGGCGAGACGGAGGTCGGTCATGGAGAAGGCGAGCCTGGCGGCCCACTCCTCCTGGGCGGGGCCGTACCAGTCGGCCTCGGCCCTGCGCGCCAGGTCGAGGTAGTGGTAGCGGTGCCGCTGCGCCAGCCGGGCCTCCTCGCCGAGCAGGGCGAGCCGCTCCTCGCCGTACTCCCTGACCGTGGCGGGCTGCCGGTAGCCGCCGGGTACGCGGACGAGGAGGAACCTCTCCGCCAGGCTCTCCAGCAGGGCCGGTACGTCGTCCAGGTGCTCGTCGCCGCACACCCACTCGGCCGCCGCCGTGTCGAAGCCTCCGGCGAAGACCGAGAGCCTGGCCCAGAGCAGGCGCTCCTCCGGGGCGCACAGCTCGTGGCTCCAGCCGATCGCGGCGCGCACGATCCGGTCGCGGGGGACCGGCGCCCGGCCGTGGGAGACCTCGAAGTGGTCGTCCAGGTGGTCGGCGAGCCGCTCCACCGGCAGGGATCCCAGGCATCCGGCGGCCAGCTCGACGGCGAGCGGCACGCCGTCGAGCCTCCGGCAGATCCTGGCCGCGGCCGCCATGCCGGTCCGGGTCGTCTCCAGGGCGGGCCGCACGCCTCCGGCGCGGTCGAGGAAGAGGCGAAGCGCGTCGTTCTCCTCCGGTCTCTCCGGTCTCTCCGGCTCGTCGGGGGGTTCTCCCACCGGGACCGCGCCCTCCGTGTCTTCCGTGTCCTCTGTGCCTTCAGCGCTTTTCGTCCGCCGGGCGGGTGTCTCGAAGGGCTCGACGTGGAGCAGCGCCTCCTGTGGCAGCCCGAGGGGGCGGCGGGAGGTCGCGATGATCCGTACACCGGGTGCCGCCGCCAGGATCTGGCCGACGAGGTCGCGGCAGGCGGGCAGGAGGTGCTCGCAGGCGTCCAGGAGCAGCAGGAGCCTCCTGCTCGCGAGGAACTCGACGAGCGTCTCGGCCTGCGACCGCGCGGACCGCTCCGGCAGTCCGAGGACGGCCGCGACCGTGTGGGCGAGCAGGTCGCCGTCGCGCTCGCCGGAGAGCTCCACCAGCCAGGTGCCGTCCGGGTAGTGCTCCTGCCCCTCCCGCGCGGCCCTGACCGCGATCCGTGACTTGCCGACGCCCCCGACACCGGTGACCGTGGTCAGCGGCGTACCGGCCAGGAATCTCAGCAACCGCCGCGTCTCGCTTTCCCTGCCGATGAAGCCATTCGTCTCCGCGGGCAGGTTCCCGCGCCACCATTGGATCTTTTCCATCGATTCGCGCTCCTTTTTCACTCACCGGGAATCGCATCGTTTCCAAATCACGAACCGGGCCGCCCGCCATTTCCCAGGGGGGTTTCCTTGTCCCCCGGTGCAAATCTCACCGCCGGGTCGAGGTCGAACTTCCTCCGTACGGCGTGAGGCTTGGAAATGCTGGTGCTTTATGGCTGATTCGGCGGAGCCGGTAATCGGGGTGCGAACGAGGGGCGTGCCGCCCGCCGGGAGTGCCCCGCCCCGGGGAGCGGCACCGGTCGTGAAGCGTTTAAGGGAACGCCGCCAGGGAAGCGCCACTAGACTCTGGCTGTCCTTGGCCGTGGCCCCGCCGCGGCCCTTCCGTAAGCGAGCTGGACGGAACCGCATGTCTGGGTATGACCGCGTAGTGCAACCCGCGGCCGGTGACGAGGCCCTGGAGAACCACCTGGGTGGGGACGAGGCCAAGAACTACCGGCAGTACGAGCTCGACATGGTCGCCCCGCACGTGGGCCGGTCCATGCTGGAGATCGGCTCCGGGCTGGGCCACTTCGCCGAGGCGTTCCTGCCTCGCCTCGACCGGCTGGTGGTCAGTGACTTCGACCCCTACTGCGTGGAGCAGCTGCAGAAGCGCTTCGAGGGGCGCGACGACATCGACGTGCTCCAGTTCGGCCTGCCGACCGAGATCCCGATCGGCGAGAAGGTCGACACCGTCGTGATGATGAACGTCCTGGAGCACATCGAGGACGACGTCGAGGCGCTGCGCTCCCTCGCCAGGGTCACCCTCCCCGGCGGCCGGATCGTCATCTGGGTGCCCGGCTACATGCAGCTGTACGGGGACTTCGACCGCAAGGTCGGCCACGTCACCCGCTACACCCCCGCCACCCTGCGCAGCACGGTCTCCAAGGCGGGCCTGGACATCGACGTGCTCAAGCCGATCAACTTCCTGGGCGGCATCGCCTGGTGGGCCGCCGTCCGCCGCGGCGGCGTCGGCTACCCCGACCCCCGGCTGGTCAAGATCTACGACCGTACGGTGGTCCCCCTGACCCGCCTCATCGAGCGCTTCGTCCGCCCGCCGTTCGGGCAGACCGTCTTCTGCGTCGCCCGCGTGCCGAAGTAGTCCGTCCTTGGGCAGGCGCCCGCACGACCCACGGTGACCCGCGCGCGGTGTCGCTCCCGGAAGCCCGGGAGCGACACCGCGCGCGGCCGTTACGGCGCCGATCGCGCCGACGGGCCCCGCGCCTGCCGGGCGACCGGTCTCACGAGCCGACGGGCCCCGCGACCGGGCCTCGACGGAATCAGCGGGTTCCGCACCCGGGCCTCGACGGAATCAGCGGGGTTCACAGGCTGAACTCCCACGAGATCAGCAGGTTCCGCCGCCTGGGCGCGGCCCGGAACCGGTCGCCGGTAAATCGGTTGCACGTCCCTGGAGGGACGACGTATGTTCGTCCGCATGTGGATTAACTCCTAAGAGCCGGCGTTGATCGGCCCTCGCCGATCCGCCCGCACTCAGCCCTCCGGCCCCGTTCGTCCGACGCGGCAGCTGAGTTTTCCGGCCCGGGTTCTCACCGCGT
Source organism: Streptosporangium sp. NPDC002721 (assembly GCF_042888905.1). Classification (NCBI taxonomy): domain Bacteria; kingdom Bacillati; phylum Actinomycetota; class Actinomycetes; order Streptosporangiales; family Streptosporangiaceae; genus Streptosporangium; species Streptosporangium sp. NPDC002721. Next base: position 127,114 of record NZ_JBIAQI010000014.1, on the reverse strand, counting down.
CGTCACATTCTTCAAGGAGTCCATATGCGAATTCACGCTGCTCACAAACTCGCGCAGAAGCGCGGCGGGAAGTCCAAGACTGCCAAGACCATCAAGACCGGCGCCCCGCTCCCCGAGCACGTCGTGCCCCCGGCGCCCCGGCACCTGCCGATGCCCCCGACGCCGATGAGGCCGACCCAGCAGCCGCGCCGGATCCCCGGCAGGGGTGGCCGCTGATCCACGAGTTCCCTCGCGAAAAGCCGGCCCGCGAGTTCCCTCGCGGAGAGCTGACTCACGAGTTCCCTCGCGGAAACGCGGAAGGCCCCGGTCCTGGAATCCAGGACCGGGGCCTTCCCCGTCTCAGTGCCCTCTCACCCCATGACGCGCGGGCGCCGGTGTCACAGACGCTCGATGATCGTGACGTTGGCCTGGCCGCCGCCCTCGCACATCGTCTGCAGCCCGTACCGGCCGCCGGTCCGCTCCAGCTCGTGCAGGAGCTTGGTCATCAGGATCGCGCCGGTGCCGCCCAGCGGGTGGCCCAGGGCGATCGCGCCGCCGTTCGGGTTCACCTTGGCCGGGTCGGCGCCCAGGTCGTTGATCCACGCCAGCGGGACGGGGGCGAACGCCTCGTTGATCTCGGTGACGTCGATGTCCTCGATGGACAGGCCCGCCTTCTTCAGCGCCTTCTGCGTCGCCGGGATCGGCGCGGTCAGCATGTAGACCGGGTCGTCGCCGGTGAGAGCCAGGGTGACGATGCGCGCCCTGGGGGTCAGGTTGTGGTCGCGTACGGCCTGCTCGGAGGCGATCAGGAGCGCTCCCGAGCCGTCGGAGATCTGCGAGGAGGTGGCGGCCGTGATCACGCCGTCGGGCTTCAGCGTCTTCAGCGTCGCCATCTTCTCCAGCGTGGTGTCCGGACGCGGGCCCTCGTCGTCCTCGACGCCGTTGATCGGGGCGATCTGGTCCTTGAAGTAGCCGTTCGCGACGGCCTTCGAGGCCCGCTGGTGGCTCTCGTACGCGAACCGCTCCAGCTCCTCGCGCTTGAGGCCCCACTTCTCGCACATGAGCTCCGCGCCGCGGAACTGGGAGATCTCCTGCTTGCCGTACCGCTCCACCCACTTCTCCCCGAACGGGAAGGGCATGCCCTTCTCCAGGGCGGCGGTGATGCTCGACCCCATGGGGACGATGCTCATCGACTCCACCCCGGCGGCCACGACGAGGTCCTGGGTGCCGGAGAGCACTCCCTGCGCGGCGAAGTGGATCGACTGCTGGGAGGAGCCGCACTGGCGGTCGATGGTCACACCGGCGACGCTCTCCGGGAGGCCGGCCGACAGCCACGCGTTGCGCGCGATGTCCATGCTCTGCGGGCCGAACTGCATGACACAGCCCATGATCACGTCTTCGACCGCGGACGGGTCGACGCCCGTACGCTCGATGAGCGCGCCGAGGGTGTGCGCGGCCAGATCGGTGGGGTGGACGGTGGACAGACCGCCCTTCTTCTTGCCGACGGGGGTGCGGACCGCCCCGACGATGTACGCCTCTGCCACAGTGCCTCCTGCTTGCGGAACCGAGCTGCCTGCGAAACCGAGCAATGTTCGGTTAGTAGGAGGTTACAACAGAACTTTCGCCCGCGCCCGGACGGGAGCCGCCTCCACGGCGGCGAGGATGATCGACCCCTTTCCGGAACACCGGGGAACCGGGAACTCAGGCCTTCCTGGTGCTCGTCATGGTCGCGTAGGCGATGACGTTGTCGGTGTAGTGGCCGGTCGAGCGGTCGTAGGTGCCGCCGCACGTGATCAGGTGCAGCTGGGGGGTCGGCGACCGGCCGTACACCCGCTGGGTCGGGAAGACCGACTTCTCCGCCTGCTCCAGGCCGCCCACGGTGTAGACGGCGATGATCCCGTCCTTGCGGTGCACCTCGATGACGTCGCCGTTGCGGATCTCGTCGAGCCGGCTGAACACCGCGCTGCCCGAGCGCGTGTCCTTGTGCCCGAGCATGATCGCGGGACCCGCCTCACCGGGGGTGGGACCCGAGCGGTACCAGCCGACCAGGTTCGGGTTGCCGACCGGCGGCACCTCGATGGCGCCCTTCCTGTCGAGCCCCACGGACCTGACCGGCGAGTTGACCCCGAGCCGCGGGATGACCAGGCGCACCGGGGACGAGGGCTGCATGGCCGGGGCCGCGGGCAGGCTGGGCAGGGGCGGCGGGGCGGTCGGGGGCGCCTGGAAGTAGGGATTGGCCGGCGCCGCGGCGGCCAGGTCGCGGGGCGGCAGCGTGGTGCGCTGGTCGGCCATGCCGTACTCCTCGGGCGAGGCCAGCATGTAGAGCAGGCCCACCAGCACCGTGACCACCCCGGCGATACCGGCCAGGATGAGCACCGACCGCATCATCCGGCCGCCGCCGGGGGGCTCCTGGCCGGGCCACCCCTCGTACGGCGAGCCGTACTGCTGGGGATGGACCGGCGGCGGGTACGGCGGCTGGACCGGCCGGTAGTGGGGCACCGGCCCCTGTGGAGGCCCCGGGGGCGGCCAGCCGCCCGGAGGTGGGGTGGTCATCCGGCCACCCCGATCAACCGCGACCGGCGGTGCGACGCCGCAGCATGAGCCCGCCGACGCCGGCCAGGGCCATCATCAGCACACCGCTGAACATGATCATTCGAGCGTCGGGCCCGGCGTCGCCGCCGCCGCCCGTAGAGGCGGCGCCCTTGGGGGTCTCGTCGATCTGCTCGTCGGAGTCGTCGGGGGTCGGGTCGGCGGTCTTGGTCCGGGTGACGGTGAGGGTCGGCGTGGGGGTCGCGGAGGGCGAGTTGGACGGGGTCGCGCTCGGGCTCGCGCTGGGGCTGGCACTCGGGCTGGCGCTGGGGCTGCCCGTCCCCACGGTCACCCGCAGCGCGGCGGCGGAGACCTGGGCGGACGCCGCGGCGTCGACCGCCAGGGCGCAGTCGAGCAGCTCGGTGGGCGAGGTCCCGGTCGCGGAGTCGAGGAACACGGTGAAGGCGTCGGGCTTGAAGGCCACGACACCGGTCGCGGTGGGAGTCACCGTGACCAGTAGCGTCGGCAGGGTGAGCGGCTGGCCGGCCGACATCGTCGCGGCGGGAGCGCTGGCGGTGATCGCGCGAAGCTCCGAGGGAACGGCGGCGGGCGCCGCGGGAGACGCCTCGATCCGCACGTCGGCGTCGAGGGCGAGGGACAGGGGCGTGGTCACGGCCACCGGCGCGGTGAGGGAGGGAGACGGGGCGATCTTCCACGTCGCCACGACGGGCGAGTTCGTCACCGCCGCCGCCGGACCGGTGAGGTCCATCTGGAGCGTGTACGTCGCCGGCGCCCCGCCGGCGGCGGGCGTGCAGGTGTAGGCCACCGGTTTGGGGGCGGCGTAGATGGAGGCGAGCGCGGGAAACGCACCGAAGATGCCTGCGCCCGCCGCGGCGACCACAGCCGTCTTGACCGCGACGCGCAGCCGCGTCTTGGACTTCAGCACAGTTTCTCCTCGTTCCAGCTTGATCGACCGGCCTCACACCGGCCGCCGAGGCTTACGCGTCGTGGTCAAGGTTCGGCATAGATCCTACGAACAGAGACCCTGGCGCGCGAGCAAGTCGGCTAAACGGACATAAATTCCCATCTATCTCACAGCAAACGACACCGTACATCGGTAAGGCCCGTGACGGTGGGTCGGGCGGATACCCGTCCGGACGCGAAACGCGCGGCGGGCGCCTCGCGGAGCCCTGCCAGGGGTCCCGCCGCGAATCCGGCCGCCTGGCGGGCAGCCGGACCGAGGTTGGCAATCAGAGCCTGGATATATAGAAAAAACCAGGTCAAACCTAGTGTGGTCGAGCTTAAAGATCACCATTCGGGAGCGCCATCGGGCAGGGTGGAACCCACGGTGGGCCCGATTCGGACGCTCCGAATATCACCATGCGTTGCTGAGATATTTCGGCGAAACAGGCACCGTGATCATCGAACCGGTCCACCCGAACGGGATTCCGTGTCCGCCCGTGAGCCCGCCGGGCGGGATGGACGACGCGGGCGGCTCGACCGGTTCCCGTTCGGAGAGGATTCGGTGGAAGACGTGCGAACGGGTATACGGGTCATGAAGGGCACCCGCCGTGCCCCGGCCCGGCGGGCCGCGGGCGCGAGGACTTCCCAGCGGTACGGCACATCGTCCGGAGGGCTCCGCCGAACGCCCTCCGACCGGCGACGGTCATCCCCGGGACTCTCCCGGAAACCCTCCCCCCGCCCGGCCACGAGTCCCTTCCGGGGCTCTCCCAGCGGATGGATCAGCGATCACCTGTGAGGTTTCCCCTTTGGAAGGACTGAGATGAGCACGCCGGCCGCACCGCGGGCGCGCGGCGGGCAGGCGCCCCGCCGGCGGGTCCCGGTGAGATGGATCGCCGCCGCCCTGGCGGTGGCCCTCCTGACGGCCGTCGGGCTCAGCACCCAGTACCGCTCGGCCGAGTCGGTCGCGGCGGCGGGTCCACGGCGCTTCGACCCGGCCGCGTACGGAGCGCGGATGTACGACGACAGGGTCGTGCCCGCGGTCGAGAGGAAGGCCGTCGAGCTGCCCGTACTGGTGAAGGCGATGCACACCGGCATGGAGGAGGCCGGGAAGCGTTACGGCGTCCGGCACGGCACCGGCCCCTACACCTTCGCGGTCAAGGGCACCGGAAGGGCCGGGCCGGTGACGTCGGGGCTGATGCACGTGACCGTGCCCGGCCTCCCCCCCGACACCCGGGTCTCGCTGCAGGTCGGCTCGGTCATCAACGGCACGGCACTGCGTGACGTGGTGGGCTTCATCAACTTCGGGCAGTTCCTGAACCAGGTGGAGTACGCCGACGCCGCGACCGCGCTGAACGACCAGATGCGGGAGAAGCTGCTCGGGAACCTGGACGTGGCACGGCTGGAGGGCAAGGAGATCTCCTTCGTCGGGGCCTTCAGCTTCCTCACCCCCTCCGTCGTGACCATCACCCCGGTCTCGATCAAGGAGATCTCGTGAGGATCCCGACCGTCACCGTCCTGAGCGCCCGCGACGTCACCAAGGTGTACGGGGACACGCAGGTGCTCGGGGAGGTCGACTTCGACGTCGCCGCCGGGCGGGTGACCTCGCTGTTCGGGGAGAACGGGGCGGGCAAGTCGACCCTGATGAGGATCCTCTCGGGGATCGAGCACCCCACCACCGGCCACGTCGAGCTCGACGGGGAGCCCGTCAGGTTCGCGTCACCCCGCGACGCCGCCGACCGGGGCGTCGCGATCGTCCACCAGGGGCTCAGCCTCTGTCCCAACCTGAGCATCCAGGACAACCTGTTCCTGGCCAGGGAGATCCGCGGGGGCTCCTGGGTGATCGACCGCTCGTCCCAGCGGGCCACCAGCGCGGCGATGCTGCACAGCCTGGAGGAGTACCTGGATCCCGACCTGCCGGTCCGTGAACTGACTCCGGGCGAGCAGCAGATCGTCGAGATCGCGCGGGCGCTCCTCCAGGAGGCCCGGGTGCTGATCATGGACGAGCCCACCTCGGCGCTCACCGCCCCGGAGGTCAGGGTCCTGTTCCGGGTCATCAGGGAGCTGACCTCCAACGGCGTGGCGATCGTCTACGTCTCCTCGCACCTGGAGGAGGCGCTGGAGATCGCCGACGACGTCGTCGTGCTGCGTGACGGGCGGCTCGTCGCCACGGCGGACGCCCAGAACGTCGGCGTCCGGTGGATCGTGGATCGGATGTCCGACCGCGGCCGCGACGACCGGTTCCCGCGCGACGTCCCGGTCACCGGGGAGGAGGTGCTGGCCCTGCGCGGCCTGGTGGTGGCCGACCCGGCCAACCCCTGCCGCCTCGCCGTCGACGACCTCTCCCTGACCGTGAGGGAGGGCGAGATCGTGGGGATCTACGGCCTGACGGGCTCGGGCCGCACCGAGCTGCTGGAGGCGCTCGCCGGCCGGATCCCCTCGCAGTCGGGCCGGATCCTGCTCTCCGGCACCCCGCTGGAGGGCGAGGGGATCCGCGAGCGCGTCGACCGGGGCGTGGTCCTGGTCCCGGGGGACCGGTGGCGCGACGGCCTCGTCCAGACGATGTCGGTCGGGGAGAACCTCTCCCTGGCCGGGCTGGGCGCGTTCGTCCGGCGGCTGCTCGTCTCCCGTGACCGCGAGCGGGACGCCGTCCGCCGGATGATCGCTGACATCACCGTCAGGACGGGCGGCGCGGAGGCGCCCGTCACCTCGCTGAGCGGCGGCGACCAGCAGAAGGTGGTCATCGGCAGGGCGCTGCTGACCGACCCCCGGGTGCTCCTGCTGGACGAGCCCTCGCGCGGCGTCGACGTCGGCGCCAGGGCGGACATCTTCCGGCTCATCGCCGCGCAGGCGGAGCGCGGCCTGGCCGTCCTGTTCACCACGTCGGACGCCGAGGAGGCCCTGCGCGTCCCCGACCGCCTGCTGGTGCTCTCCCGCGGTGTCCTCGCCGGCGAGTTCCGGCGCGGCACGACGACCCGGGAGGAACTGCTCAAGGTGGCGGACGGCACCTCCGTCGACGAGGACGAGGAGCACGACGAGCACGACGGTGCGACGGGCGTTTACCCGGGCGCGTACGTCTACCCGGACATCGGCACGGACATCGGCACGGACAGGGGCACGGACAGGGGCGGTGCGGGGTGACACCTCGGGAAACGCCCCCCGCACCGGCGTCGCCCGGCAACTCCCCGCCGGGGAGGGTCTCGGCCGAGGCCCGCCGCCTCTCCGTGGTGAACGGCCTGTTCGAGCTGCGGGCGATCATCGCGCTCGCGGCCATTGTCGTGGTCTTCGGCCTGCTGTCGGACGCGTTCCTCTCCGTGCCGAACCTCGTCATGATGTCCAAGCACGTCGCGATCAACGCGGTGATCGCGCTCGGCGTGCTGCTGGTCGTCATCAGGGGCGGCATCGACCTGTCCGTGGGGTCGATCGCCGGGCTCTCCGGGGTCGTCGCCGGCGAGTTGCTCGAAGGTCTCGAACTCAGGTTCGCCGACGCCGTCGCCTACCCGCCCGTGTGGGGCGTGATCGTGCTCTGCGTCGCGGTCGGCATGCTCGCCGGTCTGGTGAACGGCGTCGTCATCACCCGGTTCAAGGTGCCGCCGTTCATCGCGACGTTCGGCATGCTGTACGTGGCGCGGGGGGCCGCGTTGCTGATCTCCGGCGGCTCGACCTATCCCAATCTGGACGGCAGCCCCGAGCTGGGCAACACCGGCTTCGGGGGGCTCGGCAACGGGCGCCCGCTCGGCGTCCCGGTGGCGATCTGGATCGCGGTCGTCCTCGCCGCCGCCGTCGCGCTGCTGCTCACCAGGACGCCGTTCGGCCGGTGGCTGTACGCCGCGGGCGGCAACGAGCGGGCCGCGGAACTCTCGGGGGTCCCGATCGACCGCGTCAGGACGGCCGTGTACGTGATCTCCGGCGCCTGCGCCGCGCTCGCGGGTGTCGTCATCGCCTCGGAGCTGACCTCGGCGACACCGCTGGCCGGTGAGACGTACGAGCTCAACGCGATCACCGCGGTGATCCTCGGCGGCGCGGCGCTGGGCGGGGGACGCGGCACGGTGTGGGGCACCCTCGTCGGCGCCTGCGTCGTCGCCCTCCTCGCCGAGGGCCTGATGCTCATGGACGTGCCGGCGTTCTGGCAGATCGTCGTCAAGGGGGCCGTGCTCGTTCTCGTCGTGATGCTGGATCAGGGCCGGCGGCGGTTCCAGCGCCGGGAGGCCGCCGTGTCGGCGATGGCCGCGGGCAGGCGACCGGCCTGACCGGCCCGCTCCCCGGTCGGCGTGGCCGGAGGCTCGCGACCCGAGCCCGTGGTCGTGGATCGCGCGTCCCGGCTCGCCGGCACGGAAAGGCACCGGGCCGGTACGCTGGGTGGCCGGTCGCGGGTAAGGCGGTTCCCCTCCCCTGACCCTGCCGCGGGTGAGGCGGTTCCGCCACCCCGCCCCGTCCCACGGCACCGGCGCGCGCGCCGCCACCGCCGTCGCGCGGGCCGGAGCGGGCCTGTTCCACCTGTCCGACGAGGACGACGAGGACGACGAGGAGGCGGTGCATGGTCGTCCCCGAGCCGGGGCGGGACCAGGGCCCCGGCCATCTGCGCCTGCTGGCGCGGGTGGCCCGGATGTACCACGAGCAGGGCATGCGGCAACCCGAGATCGCCACGGCGCTCGGCATCTCGCAGCCGCGCGTCTCCCGCCTGCTCAAGGAGGCCGTCACCCGGGGCGTCGTCCGCACCGTCGTGGCCCTCCCCGAAGGGGTGCACACCGAGCTCGAAGAGGGGCTCCAGCGCCGTTACTCCCTGCGGGACGCCGTGGTGGCCGACCCCGGGGCCGGAGGCCTCGTCCCGGCCCTGGCCTCGGCCGCCGCGTTCTACTTCGGCGCCACCCTCAGGTGCGGGGACGTCATCGGCGTCTCCTCCCGGAGCGAGACCCTGCTGGCGGCCGTCGACCGCATGCATCCCCGGAGCACCCAGGCGGCCGACCGTGTCGTGCAGGTCGTCGGGGACGCGGGCGGCCCCGGGGCGCGGGCCCACGCCACCCGGCTGGTCAGCCGTCTCGCCGACGTCACCCGCGCCAGGCCCGTCCTCCTCCCCTCGGCGGGCGTCGCCGGCACGGCGGCGGCCCGCGACGCGCTGCTGCGGGACGCGGCCGTCGCGGAGGTGGCGGCGCAGTGGCGGGAGCTGACCGTCGTACTGGTCGGGATCGGAGGTCTTGAACCACCCCCGTCCCCGCTCGGGAGCGCTGACGTCGTCGGCCACGCCGACCGGGAGGAACTCCGCTCCCTCGGTGCCGTCGGCGACGTGTGCCTGCGCTTCTTCGACGCCGAGGGCGACGTGGTCCGCTCGGCCTTCGACCGGCGGGTCGTCGGGATGGGCGCCGACGCCCTCCGCTCCGTCGGGCGCCGGGTGGCCGTCGCCGGTGGCGAGCGCGAACACGCCGCGATCAGGGCCGCGCTCCGGGGCGGGTGGGTCAACGTGCTGATCACCGACCTGGAGGCCGCGCGGCACCTGCTCACCGGCCTCCGCTGACACCGGGCCGTCCCCGGCCGGGGTATGACCGCTCTTGGTGCCCTCTTGGTTCCACCGTAATTCTCGAAGCGCCACGATTACCGCTTCTTTTTGATTTTCGGATTAACCAGAAATCCCCTCATTGTCGGGGAATTGACAGGATAAACGCATGGCAGTCGAAGCGTTCAGCAGCGATGTCACGCTGCGCATCAACGGTGCCGACCACTCCGTCTCCCTGGACAACCGGGTGACCCTCCTGGACGCGCTACGAGAGCATCTCGGGCTGACCGGGACGAAGAAGGGATGCGACCACGGGCAGTGCGGGGCCTGCACGGTCCTGCTGGACGGCCGCCGGGTGAACAGTTGCCTGACACTCGCGGTCATGGCCGCCGGGCAGGAGATCATCACCATCGAGGGGGTGGCCGGCCTGTCCGGCGCGGACGATCTGCACCCCCTCCAGCAGGCGTTCCTCGAACACGACGGCTTCCAGTGCGGATACTGCACGCCGGGCCAGATCTGCTCGGCCATCGGCGCGCTCGACGAGGCGGAACGGGGCTGGCCGAGCCATGTCACCGCGGACGTCGCCGCGGGCGTCGCCTCCAGCGCCGCCCTGGACGCCGAGGAGGTCCGCGAACGGATGAGCGGCAACCTCTGCCGCTGCGGGGCCTACGCGGGGATCGTCCAGGCCGTGCTCGACGTGGCCGGCGAGGGGGGCCCGGAGCCGGTCCTCTCCGGGCGGAATCCCGGAGGCGCGCGATGAGGCCCTTCACCTACGAGCGCGCCACCGACCCCGGCGCCGCCGCCACCGCCGTCCTCAACGGCACCGACGCGATGTTCCTGGCCGGCGGCACCAACCTCGTGGACCTGATGAAGCTCGGCGTGGCCAGGCCGGCGACGCTGGTGGACGTCACCGGGCTGCCGTACGACCGGATCGAGCACCGGGCCGACGGGAGCGTGCTCATCGGCGCGCTGGTCCGCAACAGCGACCTGTCCGGCGACCGGGGCATCAGGGAACGCTTTCCCGCGCTCTCCCAGGCGGTGCTGGCCGGGGCCTCCGGGCAGTTGCGGTCGATGGCCACCACCGGCGGGAACCTGCTGCAGCGCACGCGCTGCCCGTACTTCCAGGACGTCACCAAGCCGTGCAACAAACGCGAGCCCGGCACCGGCTGCTCGGCGATCGGCGGCGAGCACCGCGACCTGGCGGTGATCGGCACCTCCGCCGCGTGCGTGGCCACCAACCCCTCCGACATGGCGGTGGCGATGGCCGCCCTCGACGCCGTGGTGCACATCAGGTCCGCGGGGGGCGGCGAGCGGGCGGTGCCGCTCTCCCGCTTCTACCTGCTGCCCGGCGACACCCCGGAGCGGGAGACGGTGCTGGAGCCCGGCGACCTGATCACCGGGGTCGAGCTGCCTCCGCCCCCGGACGGCGCGGCCATGCTGTACCGCAAGGTCCGCGACCGCTGGTCCTACGCGTTCGCGGTGGTCTCGGTCGCGGCGGTGGTCGCGACGGAGGCCGGCGGTTCGCTGCGGGAGATCCGGCTGGCGCTGGGCGGGGTGGCCCCCGTGCCGTGGCGGGCCCGGGAGGCCGAGGGGATGCTGATCGGCCACCGGCCGACCAGGGCGCTGCTGCTGGCCGCCGCGGAGGCGGAGTTCGCGGCGGCGCGCCCCCTCCCGCGGAACGAGTTCAAGATCGGTCTGGCCGGGGACCTGATCGCGGCGGGTGTCCGCGACCTCACGGATCCGGCGGGACCCCCGGGGTCCAACGGACTCACGGGGAACGACTTCACTCGGGAGGAGCGGGGATGACCACGCTCGACAAGGTGGTGGGCGGGACACCGGTCAGGATCGAAGGACGCGAGAAGGTCACCGGCACGGCCCGCTACGCGTACGAGTACCCCGTACCGGACGCCCTCTACGTCTGGCCGGTGCAGTCCACGATCGTCCGGGGGCGGGTGCGCTCCGTCGACGGCGCCGCCGCGCTGGCCATGCCGGGGGTGGTCGCCGTGCTGGACAGCGGCAACGTCTCCCGGCTGCGTCCCGTGCAGGACGCCGAGCTGGCCGTCCTGCAGTCGGCCGGCGTCGCCTACCGGGGACAGATCGTCGCGGCCGTGGTCGCGAACACCCTGGAGGGCGCCCGCGAGGCGGCGTCGGCGGTGCGCGTGGACTACGAGGAGGAGGAGTACGAGGTCGTGCTGGATCCGGGCAACCCGCGGATCTCCTCCCCGGCGAAGGTCAACGCGGGCTTCACGGGGACGGTCGACCGGGGTGACGCCGAGCGCGCCCTGGCGGAGGCGCCGGTCGGCGTGGACGCCGCCTACACGACCCCGGCCGAGCACGCCAGCCCGTTGGAACCGCACGCCACGATCGCGTTCTGGGAGGGCGAGACCCTGACGCTCTACAACGCCGACCAGGCCCCGTGGGGGTCGGCGGCCGCGATCGCCCGGCTGTTCGGCCTTCCCGAGAGCGCGGTGAGCGTCGTCGCGGACCACGTCGGCGGCGGTTTCGGGTCGAAGGGGGCGCCCCGCCCGCCGACCGTGCTCGCGGCACTGGCCGCCCGCGCCGTCAGGCGACCGGTCAAGGTGGCGCTGACCCGGCAGCAGATGTTCCCGCTCGTCAGCTACCGGACGCCCACCGTGCAGCGCGTACGCCTGGGGGCCGAGCCCGACGGCAGGCTCACCGCGCTGTGGCACGACGCGCTCCAGCAGAGCTCCCAGCTCGTCGAGTTCACCGAGCAGACGGTCACGCCCAGCCGCATGATGTACGCGACGCCCAACAGCCACACCGCCCACCGGCTGCTGCGGCTGGACGTGCCGAGCCCCTCGTGGATGCGCGCTCCCGGCGAGGCTCCGGGGATGTTCGCCCTGGAGTCGGCGATGGACGAGCTGGCGTACGCCCTCGGGATGGACCCCGTCGAGCTGCGGATCGTCAACGAGCCCTCGGCCGACCCCGGGTCGGGGCTCCCGTTCAGCAGCCGCAACCTGGTCGCCTGCCTGCGCGAGGGGGCGGCACGCTTCGGCTGGGCCGACCGCGACCCCACGCCGGGCGTCCGGGAGGACGGCCGGTGGCTCGTCGGGACCGGTGTCGCGTCGTCGACCTACCCCGTCTACACCAGGGCGTCCACCGCGGCCGCCCACGCCGAGCCCACGGGCAGGTTCGTGGTCGAGATCGCCGCGGCCGACATCGGCACCGGCGCCCGTACCGCGCTCACCCAGGTGGCCGCCGACGAGCTCGGCGTTCCGATGGACCGGGTCACGGTCAGGGTGGGCCGCAGCGTCTTCGGCCCCGCCGCGCTCGCCGGGGGGTCCATGGGCACCGCCTCCTGGAGCTGGGCGGTGAGCAAGGCCTGCCGGGCGCTGGTCAAGGATCTCGACGAGCGGGCCGGCGTGGTCCCCCCGGAGGGCCTGGAGGCACGGGCGGACACCGCCGAGGACCTCGCCGCGTGGAAGCGCCTCTCACGCCACTCGTTCGGGGCGCAGTTCGCCGAGGTCAGGGTGGACCGCGACAGCGGGCAGGTCCGTGTCGGGCGGCTGCTGGGGGTCTTCGCGGCCGGCCGGATCATCAATGCCAGGACGGCGCGCTCGCAGTTCCTCGGCGGCATGACGATGGGGATCTCCATGGCCCTGCACGAGGCCCTGGTGCTGGACCCCGGGTTCGGCGACTTCGTCAACCACGACCTGGCCGGGTACCACATCGCGGCGAACGCCGACGTCCCCGGGATCGAGGCCCACTGGATCGACGAGCAGGACGACGAGCTCAACCCGGTCGGCGCCAAGGGCATCGGCGAGATAGGGATCGTCGGCACCGCCGCGGCGATCGCCAACGCCGTCTTCCACGCGACCGGCTTCCGGCAGCGCGACCTGCCGATCACCCTTGAGCGGGTGCGGGCGGCCATGCGCGCCGGGTGACGCGCGCCGGTCCATCTGACGCACTCGATGGGCGTGCCTTCTCGATGGATCTGCCTTGGGCGTACTCGGTGACGCCGCCCTGATGGGCGTACCCGATGACGCCGCCCTGATGGGCGTACCCGACGACGCCGCGCGACCCGCGCGTCAGCCCCCGGCCGGTACCTGACGGCGCCGGGCGGCACCCGCCCGGCCGGGCGCGGGTGTCAGCCGCCGGTGCGCAGCCGGTCCCGTACGGCGCGCGCCAGGCCGGGGTCGTCGGCGATCACTCCGTCCACCCTGAGCCTGTACAGGCGCTGCAGCCACTTCCTCACCTCCTCGTCGGCGCGCCCGCCGGAGGCGTCGCCCCTGAGCTCCGCCCGGAGCCGCGCGGCGAGCTTGCGAACCGTCGTGGCGTGGACCAGGAGCCCTTCCCGCTGGGCGTTCCTGACGAGCTCCACCGGCGACACCGGCCTCCCGTCGAGACCTCCGGGATCACCGGGGCCGATCCGCTTGGTGACCACCCCGATGCCGTCGGCGTACCGGGCGATCTCTCGCAACCCCTCCGGCGTGACCATGTCGTCGTAGGTGCGCGGGTCACCGGCGCTCGCGAGGTCGTACGGAGCGCCGGTCGCGCCGACGAACTGGATGAGTCGCAGCCTCGTGAGGGGGCGCAGCCGCTTGAGGTTCCCGGGCTCGAAGGACTGGATGAAGGCCGGGTCCCGCTCGTCGTCCCAGCCGTACCGCGCGAAGGTCTCCAGCAGCGGCTCCTCCAGCGGCAGCCCGATCGAGGCGAAGTAGGTGGGGAACTTGGTCTCGGCGTAGACGCCCACCCCGTGCTTCTGCGCGAGCTGGATCACCTCGTCGAGCGTCGGGATCCGCTCCGTCCCGTCGTACGCCGTGTTGTCCCGCCGTTCCCTGGGGAAGCGCTCCCTGGCGCGGAGGGTGCGCAGTTCCTCCAGGGTGAAGTCCTCGGTGAACCAGCCGGTGTGCCGGAGGCCGTTGATGACCTTGGACGTCCTGCGGTCGGCGAACTCGGGGTGCCTGGCGATGTCGGTCGTCGCCGAGAGCTCGTTCTCGTGCCGGGCGATCAGCACGTGGTCCTTGGTCGAGACGAGATCGGGCTCGATGTAGTCGGTGCCCATCGAGATGGCGACCGTGTAGGCGAGAAGCGTGTGCTCGGGCCGGAACGCGCTGGCCCCGCGGTGTGCGATGACGATCGGCGCGATCTCGTGGCGGCCGAAATGCCGGGCCTCCGGGTTCGCGAGACGCTCCGCCGCGGACCTCGCGACCCGCTTGCCGTCCATGGAGGCCGCGTGTCGTCCGGCCGTCGAACCACCGGATCGTTCGTCCGCGGGGCTCACGGATCGTGTGCCCGTCGAATCGGCGTGGTGGAGGGCGCCGATCGCGGCGATACCTATCAATACGGCCAGCACACCGGCCCGCGCCTTGCTCACCTGTGTACACCCCTCGCTCCGGTTCAGCGGGGGAGACACATTCGCATAAACGGCTATACCCGGACTGGAGATGCGATTAACGATCAGAAGCGATTCTCGCTGAGATAACACCATATGACCGTCTCTTGGGACATTTTCCTAGGTGTCTCCCGATGTCGTCGATCACAAAAAAGAGTGAGCGACAGATCGCTCACTCCTCGGTGCGGGAAAGGGAAACCGGAGTCAACGGACGGCCGCGCGTCCCCTGCTTCCGGCCCCCGGCCCGGTCTCGCTCCCCGCCTCGGTCCCGGCGGTTCCCCGCGTCGGCCTCAGGCGACGCACCGGCTCGCGGGGCCCTCGGACGACGAACCGGACGCGCCCTCACCCGTGTCGGTGCCTGTGTCCTTGCCCGTGCCCGTACCGGTGTCCATGCCTGTAGCCGTGCCCGCGCCCGTATCGGTGCCCGTGCCTGTAGCCGTGCCCGTGACGATGGTGCCGCGCGCCGGGCCTGGCCCACTCCCCGCGGCGCCGGGCGTCGGACCCGTACCGTCCGAACCCGCGGCCCCCCTGCCATCCGGCCTCCGGACCGCTCCCCCAGAGCTGCCGGTACCGGCCCTGGTCCCGGCCCCAGTGGCGCCCGGCCCCCCAGCCCTGGCCGCGCTCACCGCCCGGAGCGCCCCGCCTGAACCCGAGCTCCTCCTCGTACCGGTCGGAGGGGCTGTCCGTCCGGCCGGACTCCCGGTCCCCCGGACGCCCGTATCCCCATCCGCTCCCGCGTTCTCTCGACCCGGCTTCCCCGTACGGCCGCGCACGGTCCCGGCCGTCACCTCTCCCGGCGTCCGAGCCCGGCCGCCCGAGGGCCCGATCCCGATGGCTTCCGGACCCCCACCTCTCGCCGCGTCCGCCCCCCGGGTCACGCCGCCCGAACCAGCGATTCCCTTGGCGTTCCCGCTCCGGCCCCCGGCGCCCGGCCTCCCCGGTCCTGTGCCGCCCGCCGTGCGAATGCCTCGGCCGGCCGAATCCCCAGTTTCCCCCGCGTTCGATCCTCGTCTCCGAGCGCTCGGCCGTCCGCCCGCCGTTGCCCCAGTTCTTGGTCGTCCAGCCCCCGGCGTGCTTCGGCGTCGAGTGCGCGGGACGCTTGGCACCCCAGCCCGTGGATCGCTCGTTCCCCGACTTCGGGTGCTGGACAGCACCGAGAGCGGCCACCCCTATGAGTACGGCTACGACCCCGGCCCGCACGATGCTCACCTGGGCACACCCCCGCCTTCTGATCATTCGGGGGGCTGTCTCCTGTTGAACGATTCCCTACCCGGATTGCCGGGGAGGCTAACGATCGGAGACGGGTGGCCAAGGCCATGACCTGCGGGTTCACCGGGAACCGCACCCGGTCCGGGCCGGACCGGATGGTGCGATCAGGCGCGACGGGTCTTCGACAGGGTCGCGTAGACGATGATGTTGTCGGTGTAGTGACCGGTCCTGCTGTTGTAGACACCACCGCAGGTGATCAACCGCAGGGTCGCCTCACCGGTGTTGCCGTACACCCGCTTCGACGGGAAGGCCGCCTTGCTGACCTGTTCCACGCCGTCGACCGTGAACTCCGCGAGGCTTCCGTCGGACCGGGAGACCTTGATCTTGTCCCCCCGCCTGATCTCCTTCAGCCTGCTGAAGACGGCCGCCCCCTTCTTGGTGTTCACGTGTCCGAGAACCACCGAGGGCCCCTGCTGCCCGGGAATCGGGCCGTGCTTGTACCAGCCCGCCTGGTTGGGCCTGCTCAGCGGGGGCGTCTGGATCTCCCGCTTGGCGTCGACACCGAGCGCCATCAGCGGGGCCATCACGCCGATCTTCGGGATGGCGAGCCGCCGTGGCCTCACGCCGTCGCTCTTCAACGGCTCCGGAGGCATGATCACCGGCAGCGGCGGCGCCGCCGTGGGCGCGGCGGCCGTCAGGGGGGCGTCCAGGCCGCCCGGCCCCACCGAGGACGGCGTCACCCCCACGGGCTGCTGGCCCGCGGCCGGGACCTGCTGGATCTGGACGTTGCTGTCGGCCGCCTGCGGTACGGGCGGGCCGTACGGCGCGTCATCCGGCACCGGGGACAGGTACGCGAGCAGGCCCGCCATGATCGCGGCCACCCCGCCGAGCGACCCGGCCACGAGGAGCCCGGCCATCAGCATGCTCCCCTTGGGCTTGGGAGCCGGGCCCCGCCCCTGGTAGGGGTCGGGACCGCCCTGCACGGGTCCTTGGTACATCCGGCGCCTCCTTCAGCTGTCCCTCTGGCCGCGCGCGTGTGCCGCCCGCCGCCTCATCAAGACCACACCGCCCAGTGCGCTTCCCGTCACCATCGCCGTGCCCGCGCCGAGAAGCCCCAGCCCGGAGCCTCCCCCCGGAGCCTCACCCGTCTGCGCCCCGCCGCTGGGCGTGATGATCACCTGCGGCGTGGTGGGGGTGGGCCTGGTGGGGGTGACGGTGGCGGTCACGGTCAGGGTCGGTTTGGGAGTCGAGGTGGTCGTGCTCCTGGTGGTGCTGTTCGTCCCGTTCTGATCGCCGTTCTGGTTGCCGTTGCCACTCGGGGTGGGCGTGGGCGTGGGGGTAGGGGTGGGGGTGACCGTAGGAGTGACGGTGGGGGTGATCGTGGGTGAGACGGGAGGGTCCGGGGTCTCGGTGATCGTCGGGCTGGACGAGGGGGATGTGCCCGGCTCGGAGATGGTGACGTTCACCGAGACCGGCGCGCTGACGAGCGTGCAGGTGGCCCTGTACTCGGCCGGCGGGTTCTTCAGCTCCCTCGTGATCACCCGGAAGGCGTCGACCTGCGCGAACTTCCCGGCCTCCAGGTTCATGACCTTGAGGGTGTGCTGGCCGTACTTGAGGCCGTGGAACTTCCACAGCGTGAGCCCGCCCTGGTGCGCCGCGTTCGTCGGCGAGCCGTCGGGGTTCTTCGAAGCGTCGACGGAGGACGGCGTGGCGTCCACACCGTCGATCTGGAATCCGACCTGCCCCGCCTCCGTGCTGCGCCGGGCGATGTACTCGACCCCGGTACCGGTGAACGTGAAGGTGGAGAAGGAGTTGACCTTGTCCGTACGGTGCAGGTCGCGGCCGTGGTCGCCGATGCTCAACGGCTCGTCGTTCAGCTCGTACCAGTCGCCCGCCCCGTGGTAGCTCACCTGGGGATCGTCGTTGTTGACCACGAACTCGTCGGACGGAGGCATGAAGTCCACGAACAGCTTCCGGGGGCTGACGTTGACCGTGCCCGCCTTGGCGAGGTAGGCGGAGTCGGAGATTCCCTCGGGGAGCTTCAGGATCTTTCCCGGCTGCAGCTTGCCCGGCTGCTCGACGAAGCCCTTGGGCTGCAGCTCACCGATCCAGCTCCCGGAGAGCTGCACGTTCCCGGTGACGAAGACCTTGCCCTTGGGACCGAAGTAGCCCGGCGAACCGAACCTGGCCGGGTCGCCGCCCTTGTACTTGAGGTCCCAGCCGATGCTGAGCGGCTGCCCGACCGTGAGCACCGTGGGGATCGTCACCGTGGTCCGGAGGTTCACCACGCTGGTTCCCAGGGCGATCCCCCCGGTACAGCGGTAGTCGACCACGAGTTCGGCATTGCTGGCACCGGACGCACCGGTGGGCAGCGCGACCAGCGCACCGCCGAAAAGGCACAGGGCCGAAACCGTGAGAGACCTACGGAGCCCAGATCGCCACCGAACCACCACACACTCCGATCACGAAGGCTGCCGTCAACGGGCATACCCATAGCACACCGAGGGTAGATCGTACGGTTTCTACCATCTTCGCCGCATCGAGATCGCGGGTGGATCCGAAGACCGTGGCGCACTTGTGATCTGCGGCCCCCTCGAACGCCAAGGGGCCGGGTGTACCTGCTGGTAACAGAATCGTATTCTGTGTCACGAGCCGTCACGCGTCGCCACGAGTCCCTAGGAGGCACACCATGCAGCGAGACCTCTTCGAGGAAGAGCACCAGCTCTTCCGGGAGACCGTGCGCGAGTTCCTGGCCCGCGAGGTGGCGCCCCACCACGACCGGTGGGAGAAGGACGGCATCGTCCCCCGCGAGGTGTGGAAGAAGGCCGGGGAGATCGGGATGTTCGGCTTCGGGGTGCCCGAGGAGTTCGGCGGGGCCGGGATCACGGACTTCCGCTACAACGCGGTGATCGTCGAGGAGGTCATCGCGATCGGCGCGTCCGGCCTGGGCTACTCGCTGCACAACGACGTGATGGCGCCGTACTTCGTGGACCTCACCGACGACGAGCAGAAGGCCCGCTGGCTGCCCGGGTTCACCTCCGGTGAGCTGATCACGGCCGTCGCGATGAGCGAGCCCGGCGCGGGCAGCGACCTGCAGGGCATCAGGACGACCGCCGTGCGCGAGGGCGACGACTACGTGGTCAACGGCCAGAAGACCTTCATCACCAACGGCATCAACTCCGACCTGGTCGTCGCGGTCACGAAGACCGACCCGGCGGCCGGCGCCCGGGGGATCTCGCTGCTGGTCGTCGAGCGGGGCATGGAGGGCTTCAGCCGGGGCCGCAACCTGGAGAAGATCGGCATGCACGCCCAGGACACGGCAGAGCTGTTCTTCGACAACGTCAGGGTGCCCGCGGCCAACCTGCTGGGCCCCGAGGAGGGGCAGGGCTTCTTCCAGCTCATGGCCAACCTGCCGCAGGAGCGCCTGTCGATCGCGGTGATGGCCGTGGCGGCGGCGGAGACGGTCCTGCGGACGACCATCGAGTACTGCAAGAGCCGCACGGCCTTCGGCCGGAACATCGGCAGCTTCCAGAACACCCGGTTCGTCCTGGCCGAACTGGACACCGAGGTGGACATCGCCCGCCTCTACGTGGACAAGTGCATCCTGGCCCTCAACGCCGGGGAGCTCAGCGCCGTGGACGCCGCCAAGGCGAAGTGGTGGACCACGGAGCTGCAGACCAAGGTCATCGACCGCTGCCTCCAGCTGCACGGCGGCTACGGCTACATGATGGAGTACCCCGTGGCCAAGGCCTGGGTCGACAGCCGCGTCCAGACCATCTACGGCGGCACCACCGAGATCATGAAGGAGATCATCGGCCGCTCCTTCGGCTTCTGAGAAGCGCACCGGTTCCAAGAAGCGCACCGGTTCCGAGAAGCGCACCGGTTCCGAGAAGCGCACCGGCCTTTCAAGAACCACGGCGGCCTCCGGGAACCACGGCGGCTTTTCGGAAACAACGGCGGCCTCCGGAAAACGCCCGCGTCCTCCGGCAGCCACGCACCCGCTCCCCCGACGCGCGCGGCCTCTGAGAGGCACCCCCGCCGATACACCCTCACCGATACACCCTTATCGGGAACCGCCGCCCGCGGGACGGCGGTTCCCGATGACCCGCCGGGGTCGTCACTTCTCGCTGATGTCCTCGATCTGGACGGCCACCCCGTCCTTGATCGTCACCTTGGCGAAAAGAACACCCCCCTTCTTGATCGCCTTCTGCAGCTGCTCCACCGAGCAGCTGTTCGGGGCCGTACCCCCTTCGCAGACCAGCCCCCGCGCGTCGAGCACGATCGTGTACGGCAGCAGGAGGGCCTTCACCTCCTGGTCGCTCTCGGAGGTCACGGTGATCGTGTCCGTCCCGCGCAGGGCGATCTGCCCGCTCATCGTGGCGTCGACGCCCCGGCCCCCGGGAATGCTCGTGGACGGCGACGCCGTGACGAGCGCGTCGACGTCCACCGAGGGGGACGCGGACGGGGAGGAGGACGGGGAAGGGGAGGAGGAGGCCACCACGGACGGGGAGGCCGTCACCGTAACGGTGGCGACGGCCGGCGACGGCCCGGGTGTGACGCCCCCGCCCGAACATGCGGAGAGGCCTGCGCCCAGAGCTGCCACCAGCAGGGCACGCGTTACCTTCGATGTTCTGTTCACGAGAGGTAACGATCCCATGGGTCGGGGATTGCGTTCACCGGCCGCACGGGCGGCCCCGCCGACGCATACTGGTCAGCGGAGACTCTCCCGAGGTGGTGACGATGGACAGCGGGCTGATTCTGCTGATCTTCCTGGCGTTCCTGTTCGCCTGGGGCCTGAACCGGGTGCGCCGCGCCTTCCGGCTCGGCCCGGTCGCCTACGTGGGCGTCATGGTCGCGTTCGTCATCGCGATGCTCGCCATCTGGGGACAGACCATCCGCTGACCCCCTTCCGCCCGGCCCCGGACGCCCGGGACCGTACGGGACACCCCTACCGGGACGCCTCCAGCAGCACCCTCGCGACCAGCTCGGGGTCGTCGGTCATCGGCAGGTGCCCGCAGCCCTTGAGGAGCCTCACCCGCTGCCCCGACCACCTGGCCGCCCGGACGGCCTGCCTGCGCAGGAGCAGCCGGTCGTGCTCGCCCCAGGCGATCGTGACCGGCACCTTCGGCGGCGCGGGAGGCATCAGCCCCGCGAACGAGGCGAGGGTCTCGTCGAACCCCGAGGCGTCCTTGAGCGCCTGGAGGGACGCGAGCATCGCCTCGGGCGTGACCCTCGACGGATGGGCCATCATGACGCCACCGCTGAGAGCGCGGCTCAGCGGATCCTCCGCCATGGCCGCGGCCTTCTCGGGGGACATGCGGCGCGCGGAGGCCCTGGTGAAGCGGAGGACGGCTCGCGCGTACAGGAGCTCGCTGCGGTTCCAGAACCCGGCGGGAGAGAGGGCGGCGGCCGAGCGGACCACCCCGCGCGAGGCGAGTTCGAGGGCGACGTAACCGCCCAGGGAGCTGCCCGCGACATGAGGGTCGCGCAGGCCGAGCACCGCGAAGAAGGACTCGATCGCGTCCGCCAGGCTCTCGGCCGTGTACGGAGTGCCGGAGGGCAGCGGCGGCGAGACGCCGAAACCGGGGAAGTCGACGGCGATCACGTCTCGCTCGGCGGCGAGCCGGTCGAGCACTGGCAGCCATGCCTGCCAGTGATGCCCAATACCGTGAAGCAGGACCAGGGAGGGACCCGTCCCGCGCCGTTCGAACGCCAGCTCCATGCCCCCGAGTCAACCACCGATCGGGGAGGTGTTCCAGCCTTGCGGGTGGTTCAGCGCGATCTGGTGGGGATCTCGAACCAGACGGCCTTGCCCTCCTTGGTCGGGCGGGAACCCCAGCGCCTGGCGAGCTGGTCGACGAGATAGAGACCCCGTCCGCCCTCGTCGTTCTCCCCCGCGCTGCGGATGCGCGGCAGCCGGAGATCCTGGTCGAAGACCTCGACCCAGACCGACTCCCGGCCCCGGCGGAGCCTGAGCGTGAACTCCTTCTCGTTGACGACCTCGTCCTCGAAGCCGGGGACGTCCCAGGACTCGTCGAACGGCAGCGGAGGGCCGTCCATCGTCAGCTCCCTGCGCGGGATGCTGGCGCTGGCGGCGTGCAGCACGACGTTGGTGACGACCTCGGAGACCAGCAGGCAGGCGAGCTCGGCGCGCTCCTCGGGGACGTTCCAGCCGACGAACGCCTCCGACGCCATCCGGCGCGCCTCCCCGACCATGATCGGCTGGGCGGGGAAGGTCCGCTCCTCGACGGCCAGGTCCTCGGAGGCGGACCTGAGCACGAGGATGGCCATGTCGTCGTCGATCTCGCCGGGCACCGCGACGGTGGCGGCGTCGGCGATGCGCTCGACGGAGGCGTCGCTGATCTCGATGAGCTTGCCGCAGAGCTGCGCCAGCGTCTCCTCGACGTTGGGCGGCCTGCCGTCGGCGTCGCGGACGGGGCGGCGGTCGACGAGCCCGTCGGTGTAGAGGAGCAACGCGGCCCCGGGGGGCAGCGTCCGCGTCTCCTCCTTGTAGACCAGGTCGGCGTGCATGCCCTTGGCCCGCACCCCCAGCGGCTGGCCGACCTCGCGGATGTCGAGCTCGGTGCAGGTGTCGCCGATGAGCAGCAACGGGGGGGCGTGACCGGCGTTGGCGAACGACAGCTGCCGCGACCAGGCGTCGTACACCAGGTACTGGCAGGTGACGATGGGCGGGACGCTGATGTCGGCGCCGCTCTCGTCCTGCTCGGGGGTGGCGATGATGCGCGTCCACTCGTCGAGCCTGGCGAGGATCTCCGCGGGCGGCTTGTCGTCCTGGGCGAAGGCCCGCAGGGCCGCCCGCAGCTGCCCCATGACCGCCGCGGCCTTGGCCCCCCTGCCCTCGACGTCGCCGATGACGATGCCGACCCGGCCCGCCGACAGCGGGATGACGTCGTACCAGTCGCCGCCGACCTGGGTCTGGATGCCCTGCCCGTGGCTGGCCAGGGGCGCGGCCGGGTAGTAGCGGACCGCGATGTCCAGCCCGTCGAGCTGCGGCAGCGCGCGGGGCAGCAGGTGCTTCTGGAAGGACTCGGCGGTGTGCCGCTCCTCCTCGAACAGCAGGGCGTTGTCGACGGCGAGGGCGACCCGGGTGGCGATGGCCCCCACGAAGTCGCGGTCGAAGGCGTCGTAGTGCGGGCTGCGCCGGTCGGTCAGGTTGGACAGCCCCAGGTACATCAGCCCGAGGGTCTCGCCGCGCACGCACAGCGGCGCCACGATGGCCGAGGTCATGCCGATCTCGGCGGCGAGGCGGGTGTTGGCCTCGCCGGGGCTGGGGTAGTTGGTCTGGGAGAAGTCCTCGACGAGGATCGTCTCCTGGCGACGCAGCGCGATCTCGGCGTAGTGCCCCACCGGGTAGCGGATCTCCGCCCCCAGCGGCGCCCAGGTGTTGGGCGGCGGGCTCCAGCCCTGGACGTGGGTGGAGACCCTGCGGGTCAGCCGCCCCTCCTCCATCAGCTCGATGAAGCAGTGGTCGGCGAACTGCGGGACGAGCATCTCGGCGACGCGCTTGAGCGTCTCCTCGACGTAGAGCGACCCGGCGAGGCGCTCGCCGATCCGCTCCAGCAGGCCGAAGCGGTCCTTCTCCCGCTCGTTGCTGCGCATCGCCTCGCGGGCGGTGATGACGATGCCCGTCACCGCTCCGGAGGGATGGCGCAGCGGCACGGCCTGCGCGCGTACGTAGATGATCGTCCCGTCCCCGCGCCTGACGTCGAACGTGCCCTCCCAGACGCCGCCCTTGAGGACGTGCTTGGAGAGCTCGACGGCGAGCGGGTGATCCTTCTCCATGATGCCCAGGGAGAGGGACTGGTCACGGGGCCCCGAGGTGCCGGGGCGCCCGAACAGCCTTTCCGCGAACGGGTTCCAGTAGAGAAGGTTGCTGAACCTGTCGGTGACGACCACCGCCATCTCAGCGTGATCCAGGACGGAACCGGCCGTAAGGTGATCGGCGGCGTCCTGGGAAACATCCCCCCACCGCTTCATCCGGTGACCGCCCGTCGGGGGCGGGTGTGTGCAAAGCGAACCACGGTTGCTCCTGCAGTCTCGGCCTGGGAGCGGAGGGACTCCCGAACGGGATCCAACCGAGCTAAGGGGCCTCGGTCAGCGTGTGGAGACGAAAACGTGCGCGGCAATCTCTCGCGGGAGATCCGCAAGAAAATTGTCCGCCTCGTCGTCACCTGTCACCCGCACACCGTCGTCGCTCGCCGCGAGCGTCACCTCGCGTCCGGGTTGTATCCCAACTTGCTTGAGTTTAAGCATCACAGCCGGATCGCTTTGCACTTGTTCGCTAATTCGCCGCACGACAACGGGTATATCTCTGGGTCCGGCCATCGCCGCCATCGACGGCAGCGACTCCGGCCTGCCGCCGGGGGCGCCGACGACACCGAGTTCCTCGAGGCCGGGGATCGGGTTGCCGTGCGGGTCCTCGGTGGGGTTGTTGAGGAGGCTGACGAGCCTGGACTCCACGGAGTCGGACATGACGTGCTCCCAGCGGCACGCCTCTATGTGCACCTCTTCCCAGGGCAGCCCGATGACCTGGGTGAGCAGGCACTCGGCGAGGCGGTGCTTGCGCATGACGCGGATCGCCAGCGTGCGCCCCAGGTCGGTCATGGTCAGGTGGCGGTCGCCCTCGACGCGGACCAGCCCGTCGCGCTCCATTCGTGCGACCGTCTGGCTGACGGTGGGGCCGCTCTGCTGGAGACGCTCGGCGATGCGGGCGCGCAGGGGGACGATGCCCTCCTCCTCCAGTTCGAAGATCGTACGAAGGTACATCTCCGTCGTGTCGATCAGGCCGTGTGCGGTCAAGGTTCCTCCCGTCCTCTCTCGATGCTACGTCCATCGCGCGGTGTTCCCGGGAGGGCGGCGCGGGACCTCGGAAGTTTGAGAAGACGACCCTATTGGGAGAACAGCCCACGATGACAAAGGTCGGCAACGCGTCAGGACGCCAAATCCTTCCCTAGCTGCCCAAACGCTCCGCGCGACGGACGATATTTTCTGAAGGCGGGGACGGCCAGGCCCACGGCGACCACGGCCACCGCGCAGGCGATCCCGCCGCCCACCCAGGCGCCGGTGGCGCCGAACCAGGAGGCGGTGGCCCCCGCCCGCAGATCTCCCAGCCTCGGGCCTCCCGCGACGACGACCATGAAGACCCCCTGCATCCTGCCCCGCATGTCGTCGGGCGCGTGGGTCTGCAGGATCGTCTGCCGCCACACCGCCGAGACCAGGTCGGCGGCCCCGCCGAAGGCGAGCAGGGCGACCATCAGCCACAGCTGGCCGGCCAGCCCGGCCGCGGCGACGGTGAGCCCCCACGCGGCGATCACGTACGTGAGCGCCAGTCCCTGACGCCGGACCCGGCCCACCCAGCCCGACAGCACGCCGCCGAGCACCGAGCCGATGGCGACGCTGGCCGACAGCCAGCCGAAGGCGACCGGGGAGCCGCCGAACCGTTCGGCCACGATCTCCGGGAAGAGCGCCCTGGGCAGCGCGAACGCCATGGCGATGAGGTCGACGACGAACGACATCAGCACGACCGGGTGCCCGGAGACGTAGCGCAGGCCGTCCACGACCGACCGCAGTCCCGGCCGGGTCACCTCGCCGACCGGTTCGAGCCTGGGAAGCCGTACGGCGGCGTAGAAACCGGCGCCGAACAGCAGCGCGTCGATCAGGTAGGCGGTGGCGAAGCCGCTCCCGGCGAGCACGACCCCGGCGAGCAGGGGCCCGATGACGGTGCCGAGGCCGCCCACCAGGAAGTTGAGGGTGTTGGCGGCGGGGACCAGGTCGGCGGGGACCAGCCTGGGGATGATCGCGCCCCTGGTCGGCCCGGTGATGGCGAACCCGGTGGCGTGCACGGCCACGGTGGCCAGCAGCAGGCCGACGCTGGTCGAGCCCAGGGCGGCCTGGACCAGGAGCGCGAGCGTCCCGGCCCAGGCGATCAGCGCGCCGATCAGGAGGAGCCTGCGACGGTCGACCGCGTCGGCGATCGCGCCTCCCCACAGCCCGAAGACGACCAGGGGGATCAGGTTGGCGGGTCCGAGCATGCCGACCCAGAAGGACGACTTCGTGATCTCGTAGATCTGGGCGCTGACGGCCACCGAGGTGAGCTGGAAGCCGATGAACGACACGCCCTGACCGGCCCACAGCCGCCGGTAGGCGGGAATGGCGAGCGGGCGCGTGTCAGCCGCGTGCCTACGGACGAAGTCCCCGAAACCCACCCCGTTACCTCTCTACCTGACATACATGGATATATCAGTAAAGAGGGGGCAGGCTCTCAAGGGGCCAGACGTTCGACGACCCAGGTGGCGCCGGAGCGCCGGTAACGGAGGCGGTCATGCATGCGATCCGTCCGTCCCTGCCAGAACTCCACCTCGGACGGCACCACGCGCAGCCCGCCCCAGAAATCGGGGACCGGCGGGTCCTCGGGCCAGCGCGCCGCCAGCTCCTCGTAGCGGGTGTCCAGCTCGTCCCTGGAGTGCACGACGGCCGACTGCCGCGACGCCCACGCGCCGATCCGCGACCCGTAGGGCCGGGACCTGAAGTAGGCGGCCGACTCCTCGCGCGGCAGCCGCACCACCGTGCCCTCCACCCGCACCTGGCGGCGGATGGAGTGCCAGGGGAACAGCAGGGCGGCCCGCGGGTTCTCCGCCAGGTCCCGGCCCTTGCGCGACTCGTAGTTGGTGTAGAAGACGAACCCGTTCTCGTCGTAGCCCTTGAGCAGCACGGTCCTGGCCGTCGGCCGCCCGCCCGCCGAGGCGGTCGCCAGCACGGTCGCGTTCGGCTCGGGAAGCCCGGCGTCCACGGCGTCGCCGAACCAGAGGGCGAACTGCGAGAAGGGGTCGGCGGCGAGGTCTGCCTCGATCAGGGGCAGCCCCTGGTACGTGCGTCGAAGGCCCGCCATCGAAGGCGGTCGCGATGTGGCATCCACGGGACGGTATTCTCGCGTGCCGAGCCGGAAGGCCGCGCGGCGCCCCCCACCTGGGGCGATCGCGTTCCGGCGGGTCCGGCGGCACACCGTCCCGGCCCAGGGGGTTGAATATGACCCGCCGGTATCTCGACATCAAGGCTTTGACTTCAAGAAAGGGAGGCAGCCGAGAATGTCCGACTTCAAACCCGGGCTCGAAGGCGTTGTAGCTTTCGAGACGGAGATCGCGGAACCGGACAAAGAAGGGGGCGCCCTTCGCTACCGGGGCGTCGACATCGAAGAGCTGGTCGGCCGCGTCTCTTTCGGAAACGTGTGGGGCCTGCTTGTCGACAACGAGTTCCAGCCGGGCCTGGCCCCGGCGGAGCCCTTCCCCATCCCCGTCCACTCCGGTGACATCCGCGTCGACGTGCAGAGCGCGCTGGCCATGCTGGCCCCCGCGTACGGCTTCAAGCCGCTGCTCGACATCGACGACGCGCAGGCCCGCGCCGACCTGGCCCTGGCCAGCGTGAACGCCCTGAGCTTCGTCGCGCAGTCCTCGCGCGGCCTGGGGAAGCCGATGGTCCCCCAGAGCGAGGTCGACAAGGGTGAGAGCATCGTCGAGCGGTTCATGATCCGCTGGCAGGGCGATCCCGATCCCAAGCACGTCAAGGCCATCGACGCCTACTGGACGTCCGCCGCCGAGCACGGCATGAACGCCTCCACCTTCACCGCCAGGGTCATCGCCTCCACCGGAGCCGATGTCGCCGCGGCGCTGAGCGGTGCGGTCGGCGCCATGTCCGGGCCGCTCCACGGCGGCGCGCCCGCGCGCGTGCTGCACATGATCGAAGGCGTCGAGCAGGTCGGCGACGCCAAGAAGTACGTCCAGTCGGAGCTCGACAAGGGCCAGCGCCTGATGGGCTTCGGTCACCGCGTCTACCGTGCCGAGGACCCCCGGGCACGCGTGCTCCGCCGCACCGCCAAGGAGCTCGACGCACCGCGTTACGAGGTCGCCGCGGCGCTGGAGAAGGCCGCCCTGGAGGAACTGCACGCCCGCAAGCCCGACCGGGTGCTCGCCACCAACGTCGAGTACTGGGCCGCGGTCATCCTGGACTTCGCCCAGGTCCCCTCGTCCATGTTCACCTCGATGTTCACCTGCGCCCGCACCGCGGGCTGGGCCGCCCACATCCTGGAGCAGAAGCGCACGGGCAGGCTCGTCCGCCCCAGCGCAGACTACGTGGGTCCGTCCCAGCGTTCGGTCCAGGACGTCCCCGGAGCCACCGAGGTCGTCCACTCCTTCTGAACCACCCTCCTGTACGGCTGTCGCGCGGCGTCTCGCGCGGCAGCCGTTGCCGGTTACGGCCCTCCACGCCCCTCTCCGGCCCGCCCTCCTGCTCCCGGACCGCCCCGCCGGCCCCCGTATCGTTCCGCCAGGCCCCCGCGATCATCCAGCCCTGCCCAAATCCCTCCCACGGCTCGTCTCAAAATCCGGACCCCTTCCTGGATCGATCCCCGGGCTCAGTAGGCTGGTCAGGTGGCTGACATCGTGATTCCCTCTGACATCAAGCCCGCCGACGGCCGTTTCGGCTGCGGGCCCTCGAAGGTGCGCCCCGAGCAGCTGTCGGCTCTCGCGGCCTCCGGGTCCAGTCTCCTGGGCACCTCCCACCGCCAGAAGCCGGTCAAGTCGCTGGTCGGGCGCGTCCGCGCGGGGCTCTCCGAGCTGTTCTCCCTCCCCGAGGGGTACGAGGTCGTCCTGGGCAACGGCGGCACCACCGCGTTCTGGGACATCGCCGCCTTCGGGCTGATCCGCGACAGGTCCCAGCACCTGCACTTCGGCGAGTTCTCCTCCAAGTTCGCCTCCGTGGCGGCGAAGGCCCCGTGGCTGGGCGACCCGACCGTGATCAAGTCGGAGGTCGGCAGCCACCCCGAGGCCAGGCTGGAGGAGGGCGTCGACGTCTACGCGCTCACCCACAACGAGACCTCGACCGGCGTCGCGATGCCGATCAGGCGCGTGGGCGAGGAGGGCTCGCTCGTGCTGGTCGACGCCACCTCCGGCGCGGGCGGCCTGCCCGTCGAGGCGAGCGAGTTCGACGTCTACTACTTCGCGCCGCAGAAGAGCTTCGCCTCCGACGGCGGCCTCTGGATCGCCCTGATGTCCCCGGCCGCGCTGGCCAGGGTCGACGAGATCGCCTCCGGCGGGCGCTACGTCCCCGAGTTCTTCAGCCTCCCGGTGGCGATCGACAACTCCTCCAAGGACCAGACGTACAACACCCCGTCGGTCGCCACGCTCTTCCTGCTCGCCGAGCAGATCGAGTGGATGAACGGCAACGGCGGCCTGGCCTGGACGACCGCCCGCACGGCCGACTCGGCCCAGCGCCTCTACACCTGGGCGGAGAAGACCTCCTACACCACCCCGTTCGCGGCTCCGGAGTTCCGCTCCAACGTGGTCGGCACGATCGACTTCGCCGACGGCGTCGACGCCTCCGCGATCGCCAAGGTGCTGCGGGCCAACGGCATCGTCGACACCGAGCCCTACCGCAAGCTCGGCCGCAACCAGCTGCGCGTCGCGATGTTCCCCTCCATCGACCCCGACGACGTCGAGGCCCTGACCACCTGCGTCGACTACGTCGTCGAGCGCCTGTAGTCCCCGGCTCCCTCCCGGGAGCCGGAACCCGTCCCCACCTG
Source organism: Streptosporangium sp. NPDC002721 (assembly GCF_042888905.1). Lineage (NCBI taxonomy): Bacteria > Bacillati > Actinomycetota > Actinomycetes > Streptosporangiales > Streptosporangiaceae > Streptosporangium > Streptosporangium sp. NPDC002721. The sequence goes on along the minus strand of NZ_JBIAQI010000014.1, from coordinate 97,996 downwards.
ACCGGCGGGAACGACCACGATCCCCGTTCCCGCCCCGGAGGCCGGACTCCCGGCCTCCGGGGGCGGGAGCCTAGGGCAGCGTGCTCGGGGTGCCGCCCGTCCCCTGGACGTGCGCCCGCTCCCCCGCGCGCCGCGCCAGCTCGTGCAGCAGGCGCAGGGCGTCGTCCGGATCCACCCCCTCCGCGAACCGCGAGAGCACGGGAGCGCGATCCGGGCTGCCGGCCAGGGCCGCGAGCATCAGCCCGGCCACGTGCTCGTCCCGTGAGCGGCTGGCGGTGTAGCGGAAGGCGTTGCGCGCGGGCGCCCTCTCCAGCAGGCCCTTCCTGACGAGACGCTCGGCGACGGTCTGCACCGTGGTGTAGGCCAGGCTCCGTTCCGCGTCCTGGTTCAGCATGTCCTGCACCTGGCGAACCAGCAGCGGCTGCTTGCAGCCCCACAGCACGTCCATGATCGCGCGTTCCAGGGATCCCAGGTTCACCCGCGGCCACCTTTCGAGGGTCGCGCCCGGCTGTGATGGCCCTGGAACATGTACGGGCACGCGGCCAGGCAGGTTCACACATGAAATTTTGTCATATTGTCACTTAAATCAACCGATGCGGCCATAGCTGGTCAATTCCAGCAGAATCTTCTGCCACGCGGTCACGGAAGAAACCGCCGGGAAAAGGCGTCCGGCCGAAACACACCGCCCCCTCGCCCGGGCCCCCGCAGTTGGACGGCACCCCGGATCGGCCTCATTCGCCCCTGGAGCCCGCATCCCGGCCGACCCGGCCTCGGTCATTCAACTACGCCACGAAGCGCTACATAGCGCCCACAGCCCCATGCAGCCCTCATCTACGGGCGAAGACCCCCACGCTCCGGTGACGGGGAGCGGGAAAAGCGGCGTACCGGCAAAGAGTGGAGCCCGGCACCCGGGAAAAGCACGGCGGGAAAGGCCCGGCGGCCGGGAGGTTCGAAGAGAAAAGGCTCCCGGCCGGAAACGGCCGGGAGCGGAGGTCTCAGTAGGCGGGGGTGACGGCCCGGCGGCGCCTGCGGCGCACCACCCAGGCCGCGAGGACGCCACCGACCAGCCCGAACAGGTGGCCCTGCCAGGAGATGCCCTCCTCGCCCGGGAGCACGCCCCAGATGATCGAGTAGTAGGCGATCGCCACGCCGACACCGAGCACGATGTCGAGGGCGCGACGGTCGAACAGGCCGCGGGCGACGACGAACCCGAAGTAGCCGAAGACCAGGCCGCTGGCGCCGACCGTGACGGCCAGCGGCGAGCTCGTGAACCAGACGCCCAGACCGCTGACCAGGACGATGATCAGGCTCGCGGCCAGGAACCGGCCGATCCCGCGCAGCGCGGCGAGGAAGCCGAGGATGAGCAGGGGCAGCGAGTTGGCCATCAGATGGCCGAACCCGGCGTGCAGGAAGGGGGCGAGGAAGATGCCTCCCAGGCCCTCGGGATCCCAGGCGCGGATGCCGTAGCCGTCGAACTCGCCCGGCAGGACGTAGTCGGCGACCTCGATCACCCACATGGCGGCGACCATGAGAACGTTGATGATCGCGGCACCCAGCGCGCCCGCGGCCAGGTTCCCCGCCCTGCGCTTCAGAAGATCGCCGGAGGATCGGCCGGTGGGGGACATCCCGGTCGGGTGGTCGTTCATGCACTCTCCTGGCCTTGGAGCGTCGGCGTGGATGTCAAGTGCCCCCGCCGCACCCGTCCACACCTTTACCGTACGCACTCCCGGCCGTGAACGCGCCGGGCGCGACCCCTTGGATCGCGCCCGGCCCGCCGAATCTCCCGTCTCCCCGGAGGGGCTACTCGCCCTTCCACCGGGGGGCGCGCTTCTCGGCGAAGGCCGCCGCCCCCTCCATGGCGTCCTTGGAGCTGAACACCGGGCTGATGATCTCCCCCTGCTTCGTGAACATCTCGTCGCGGCTCCAGTCCGCCGACTCGACGATCACGCGCTTGGTCGCGGCGAGCGCCAGCGGGGCGTTCGCGGCGATCCGCTTCGCGAGCTCGACGGCCGTGGCCAGCGCCTCGCCCGCGGGCGTGACGTGGTTGACCAGGCCGAGCTCGTACAGCCGGGAGGCGGGGAAGTGGTCGCCGGTCAGGGCGATCTCCATGGCGATGTGGTACGGGATGCGCCTCGGCAGCCGCATCACGCCGCCCGCCCCCGCGACCAGCCCCCGCTTGGGTTCGGGAAGCCCGAACTTGGCGTCCTCGGAGGCGATGATGATGTCGCAGGCCAGCGCGAGCTCGCAGCCTCCGGCCAGGGCGTAGCCCTCGACGGCGGCGATGAGCGGCTTCTTCGGCGGCGCCTCGGCGATGCCGCCGAACCCCCTGCCCTCCACGACCGGGAAGTCCCCGGTCAGGAACCCCTTCAGGTCCATGCCCGAGCAGAACGTGCCGCCGGCGCCGGTGAGAACGTAGGCGGCCACGTCGTTGCGCTCCTCCAGCTCGTCCAGCGCGCCGGCGACGCCCCGCGCGACCGCGCCGTTGACGGCGTTCCTGGCCTTGGGGCGGTTGATCGTGATGACGGCCACGCCGCCGTCGACTTCGACCAGAACCTCGTCAGACACCGGTGACTCCTACTTGGGCTGGAAGCGGATGCCGCCGTCGAAACGGACCGTCTCGGCGTTCATGTAGTCGTTCTCGATCAGCGAGCGCACCAGGTGCGCGAACTCGGAGGCCTGTCCCATTCGCTTGGGGAAGACCACCGGGGCCACGAGCTTGGCCTTGAACTCCTCGGAGTTGGCCGAGAAGCCGTAGATCGGGGTGTCGATGATCCCGGGGCAGATGGTGTTGACACGCACGCCGATGGCGGCGAGATCGCGCGCGGCCGGAACGGTCATGCCGACGATGCCGCCCTTGGAGGCCGAGTAGGCGACCTGACCGGTCTGCCCCTCCAGCGCCGCCACCGAGGCGGTGTTGATCACCACACCGCGCTGGCCGTCCCCGTCGACCGGCTCCGTCTTCGCGATCGCGGCGGCGCCGATGCGCATGAGGTTGAAGGTGCCGATCAGGTTGACCTCGATGACCTTGCGGTACGAGGCCAGGTCGTGCGGCGAGCCGTCACGGCCGACGGTCCGGCTGGCCCAGCCGATGCCCGCGCTGTTCACCACGACGCGCAGCGGCTTGCCGGTCGCCACGGCCGCGTCCACGGCCGCCTGCACCTGCGCCTCGTCCGACACGTCGGCCTTGACGAAGACGCCGCCGAGCTCGTCGGCCAATGACTTGCCGCGCTCCTCGTTGAGGTCGGCGATGACGACGGTGGCGCCGTGCGCGGCGAGGTCGCGGGCCGTGGCCTCGCCGAGGCCGCTGGCACCGCCCGAGATGATTGCTGCTGCTCCGTTCAGGTCCATGTGCGGACTTTAACGCGCCGACCGAATGAAGTTCTACTCGGGGTGGGGTAAAAAACCCGCCCGTGTCAGATCTCCCCGACGGCGCTGGTCACGTCGGGATAGACCTTGATCCGCCGGTCGAGCCCCGTCGTGCGGAGGATCCGGGCCACCGGCGCCTGGGGGGCCGCCAGCGAGACCCCGCCGCCCTCGCCCGTGGCCAGCCGCCACGCCTCGATCAGCACGGAGAGGCCGCTGGAGTCCATGAAGGACAGGGCGGTGAGGTCGAGGACCAGCCGCGCGCCGTCCAGCTTGATCGCGTCACGGACCTCGTCCCGCAGGAAGGGAGCGGTGAACAGGTCGAGCTCGCCCTCGACAGCCACCACCACGGCGTCCCCGACGGCGCGGCGAGCCAGCCGTAGCTTCATCAGTCCTCCTCGCGCCCGAAGGGCAGACCTACTTTACTTCGCCGTCACTCCGCGCGAGGTCATGCGCGGTTGTTCACAGCAAGTTCGCGCCGACCGTACTCCGGTACCCGGGATCCCGGATTCGAAGATTTCGGAATCAGGGAGCGGCGAAACCGTACGGCAGTTCGAGCCGGTGGGCGGCGAGAAGGTTCGCGTCGGCGAGGATCTCGCGGGTCGGCCCGTCCGCGGCGATGACGCCCCCGGAGAGGATGAGCGAGCGTTCGCACAGCTCCAGCGCGTACGGCAGGTCGTGGGTGACCATCAGGACGGTCACGTCGAGCCCCCTGAGGATCTCGGCGAGCTCGCGCCGGGAGGCCGGGTCCAGGTTCGACGACGGCTCGTCCAGGACCAGGATCTCCGGCTCCATCGCGAGCACGGTCGCCACCGCGACCCGGCGGCGCTGGCCGAAGGACAGGTGGTGCGGCGGCCGGTCGATCGTCTCCAGCATGCCCACGCGCTCCAGCGCGTCCTCGACCCGGCGCCGCAGCGCCTCGCCGGTGACCCCCATGTTGGCCGGGCCGAAGGCCACGTCCTCGCGGACGGTCGGCATGAAGAGCTGATCGTCGGGATCCTGGAAGACGAGCCCGACCCGCCTGCGGATCTCCATTAGCGACCCCTTGCCGACCGGCAGCCCCGCCACGGCCACCGTGCCGTGCCCGGCGGTCAGGATGCCGTTGAGGTGCATCACCAGCGTGGTCTTGCCCGCGCCGTTCGGCCCGAGCAGCGCGACCCGCTCACCGCGCTCCACCCGCAGGTCCACGCCGAACAGCGCCTGCGTACCGTCGGGGTAGGCGTACGCCAGGCGGCTCACCTCCAGTGAGGGCGGCGGGGGCGGAGGCCCGGCCGGGGCCGTGGTCGGCACGGCCGGCGAGGACGGCACTGTCACGCGAACCCCCAGCTCCCGAGTAGCACGGCGAGTGCCGCACCCGGCAACATACCGGCGGCGAGCCACTGCCGCGAGGCGGCGGAGAGATCCTGGATGACCGGCATCGAGCCGGTGTAGCCCCGGCTGAGCATCGCCAGGTGCACCCGCTCGCCCCGCTCGTACGAGCGGATGAACAATGCCCCCGCCGACCTGGCGATCACCGGGATGTGCCGCACGTCCCTGGCCACGAACCCACGCGACTCCCTCGCCACCCGCATCCGGCGCATCTCGTCCAGGATCACGTCCATGTAGCGGAGCATGAACATGGCGATCTGCACCAGCAGCGGCGGCAACCTCAGGCGCTGGGCGCCCAGCAGTATCAGCCGCGGCTCGGTGGTGGCCGCCAGCAGCACGCTCGCGACCACGCCCAGGGTCGCCTTGGCCAGGATGTTCCAGGCGGCCCACAGGCCCGCCACGCTGAGCGAGAGGCCCATGAAGGTCACCCTCTCGCCGAACCCGATGAACGGGATGGCCAGCGCGAACACCACGAACGGGATCTCCACCGCCATCCGCCGCAGCACGAACCCCGCCGGGACGCGCGCGAGGGCCGCGACGGCGGCCAGGAGCACGGCGTACAGCCCGAAGGCCCAGAACCACTCGCGCGGGGTGACGACCACCACCAGGGCGAACCCGGCCACCGCCACCAGCTTGCACTGGGGCGGCAGCCGGTGCGCGAGCGTGTCGCCCGGCCGGTAGAGCTGGTGGTGATGGCCCGATCCCACTAGTCGAGGCCCTTCTTGCCGCTGTCGTCCTTGACGAGGTCGTCGGCGCCGTCAGCGCCGTCTCCGCCCCCACCGCGGCGGCGCACGGCGTAGAACACCCCGCCGCCGACGGCCAGGGTCACCCCGACGCCGATCACCCCGGCCACGCCCACCGGGATGCCGCCCACGTCCCCGTAGTCGGCGAGCGGCTGCTCGCCCAGCGCGTGGTCGGCCGCCTGCCCGATGAAGCCCTTGTCCTCGGCGACCGACTCCAAACCGTCGGGCGAGGAGGAGGCGTAGAAGCTCACCACGCCCGCGAGCAGCCCCGCCACCGCGATCCCGGCGGGCAGGAACCAGCCGGGACGGCGGGCGGCGACCGGCGCCGCGGAGGACCTCGCGGCCTGGGGAGTGACGGTCACGTCGCCGTCCGCGCCACGCAGGACCAGCGGCGCGACGAGCTCGCGGGCGCCGTAGACCAGGTCGGGCCGGACCGCCAGCACGGTGCTGACGGTGACCGCGGTGATCAGGCCCTCCCCCACGCCGATGAGCAGGTGCACGCCGCCCATGGCCGCTGCGACCGTGCCGATCTCGATGGGCGCGGTGCCGCCGACCCAGAACAGCAGGGTGAACGCCAGCGCCGAGGCGGGCACCGAGACCAGCGCCGCGACGAACGCGGCCGCCACCACGGCCCCCCTGTTCCGCACGCTCCGGGTGATCAGGCGGAAGACGCCCCACCCGACCAGCACGGCGACCAGGCCCATCAGCGTGATGTTGACGCCCAGCGCGGTCAGCCCGCCGTCGGCGAAGAAGAACCCCTGCACCAGCAGGACCACGGCCACGCACAACACCGCCGTGTACGGGCCGACGAGTATCGCGGCGAGCGCGCCCCCGAGGAGGTGGCCGCTGGTGCCCGCGGCGACCGGGAAGTTGAGCATCTGGACCGCGAAGATGAAGGCGGCGACCAGCCCGGCCATCGGGGCGGTGCGGTCGTCGAGCTCGCGGCGGGCGCCGCGCAGGCAGACGGCCACACCGGCCGCGGCCACCACTCCCGCGGACACCGAGACGGCGGCGTTGAAAAAGCCATCGGGTACGTGCACGACAAGCCTCCGAAGTGCGGATTTGCACTTCACTTTAGGCCATGGGCTTGTAGTTGCAAGAATGTGGCATTAACGAACAATACGTCTGATGAAAGTTCTGGGGCCGAGGGTGCGGACCACCGTGCTGAGCCGGCCCTTCCCCGCCGTGGCGTAGGGCCTGACGCTCCACCGGACCGCGCCGCGCCACCACGTGCGCGGATGCTCGATCACCTCCGGCACCGCCTCGATCCTGAAGCGCGCGGGCGGCCCGCCCAGGTCGAGCTCCAGGTAGGCGTCCCAGGTGCCGGGCCCCAGCCGCCCCATCGCCTGGGAGGCGGTGAACCCGCCGCCCTCGCCGACCGTGACCGGCTCGCGCCGCTCCCGGCTCGACTCGCGCTCCCGCCAGACCAGGTAGCGCACCGCGTCGGCCGCCGGGACCGCCGTACCCACGCTGACCTCGCCGTCGAGCACCAGCCGGTGCCCGGCCGCCCAGCGGGCGCGCACCAGCCTGGCGCTGCCCGGCACCGCGACGACGTACCCGCCGATGTCGAGGCTGAGGTTGCCGTACGGGTGGGTGAAGTACGGGAGGGCGACGACGTCGCCGACCACGCGCGGCGCGGGGGGCGCGACCAGCCCCTCCCCGTCGGCGCCCAGGCGCGCGAGCCGGGGGACGCCCTCGAAGGCGACGCTCACGTGGACGTCCCAGATGCCGGGGGAGAGGGTGGTGACGTCGACGATCCCGGTGAACCCCGCGCAGTCGCCGGTCACCGGGACGACGACCTCGTCGGACGGGCCCGGGTCGACGTGCCGGCGCCGCAGCACCAGGGCGAGGTCCCCTCCGGTGATCTCCGGGCGGTCGTAGCGCTCCAGCGTGCTCAGCGCCACCTTGCCCGAGATCGCCAGCCGCCCCTCCCGGGCCCGCTCCCAGCGGAGCGCGGTGAGCTCCCTGCGGACCGAGGCCGACTCGATGTGCGCCAGCCGCACCAGGCGGTCGATGTCCTGCAGCGCGGCGATCCGGCTCCGGTCGATCGCGGGGAGCCGCTCGCGGACCCCGTCGGTCAGCCACCGCTCGCACATGTCGGCCACCTCGGCGGCGATCTCCTTGCGCTCGACCTCCCCGGCGTCCAGGAAGGGCCTGCCGAGGTTGCCGAAGGCGTCCATCCGGAAGTGACGCCGCAGGAGGTGGTCACGGAGGTCCCCGGGACGCACATGGGCGAGCATCAGCTCGATCGGCCGCCTGATCATCCGCAGCCAGGAGACCGGGTCGCGGCTCCCCTCCCGCTGCATGATGCTGGTGCCGTCCGGCCGGGCGACCAGGTGGTAGCAGTCGTAGTCGGCGACCACCGAGATCACGTCCGCGTGGCAGTAGGCGTGGGTGGTGAAGACGACGTCCTCCCCCACCAGGAGCGTCTCGTCGAAACGGATGGCGTGCCGCTCCAGCATCTCCCTGCGGAACAGCTTGAAGCAGCTCAGGCTGTTGTAGACCGCGCTGTCGCCGAGCGGCACCCGCTCGGCGTTCTCCTTGAACATCGAGATCGGCACCTTGCGGTCATGCCCGACGATCTTCCCGAGCACGATGTCCGAGCCGTTGCGGTCGGCCATCGCGAGCATCCGCTCCAGCGCCTGGGGGCCGAGGTAGTCGTCCGCGTCGCAGAAGAAGACGTATCTGCCGCGCGCGTGGGAGAGCCCGACGTTGCGCGGGCGCCCCGCGCCCCCGGACGCCTCCTGCCTGACGACGCGGATCACCCCGCGGTGGCAGGAGGCGTACAGGTCGAGCAGCGCGGCACCGCCGTCGGTGGAACCGTCGTCGACGACCACCACCTCCAGGGCGACGCGCTGGATCAGCAGCGAGGTCAGGCACCTGTCGAGATAGGGCCCGCAGTTGTGGAGAGGGACGATCACGGTGACGTCGACGTCGGACCGGATCGCCTCCTCGCTCGTGATCTCACGGCAGCCCTGCCCCGTGCCCGTGATGTCACGGCCGCCCCGCCCCGTGCTCGTGATATCGCAGCCGCCCCGCTCCCTGCGGACTCGCTGGAGGATCGTTACTGTCACCGCCGCGCCCCTCGTCGGTCACTTTCCGCTTATCTAGCGTCTCAGTATGTGACGAGGAGCGGCCCGTACGGGGCGAATCCACAGGGTTGCCTCCCCGATCTGCGGGGGCGAGAGACCACATAGGGAGTGAAGCAACCGTTTCGTACGCCTTGCGTGGCACCACAGACCGCGCCGGACTGTGATCGCACTCCCCCGCGGCCGACGGTGGACAGTGCGGGCCGGAGCGGGCAAGGTGATCACACGGCGACGAGGGAGAGATCATAAATTTCGGCGTCTCGATCATGAGCGTGCTCTTCATGCTGCTCGGCGCTCTCGTCCAGTTCCTGGTCATCTACTCCGCCGTACGCCTGGCCCTGAAGCACGACCGTGAACGTTCCGGGCACGGCGGGCCGCGCGGGTAGCACCTTCGACGTCCAAGCGGGCACGAGAAGCCGCCGGGCACGCAACGGGCATGCAACAAGCGCGGAAGACCGTGAAGTCCCTTGAACGGCGAGAGGCCAGGTCGCCGGATACCGGTTGACCTGGCCTCTCAATGCGAGCCGACGAGGGGAATCGAACCCCTGACCTACAGTTTACAAGACTGTTGCTCTGCCGATTGAGCTACGTCGGCATGGCTGCCAGACGAGTGTAGTCGGCTCGTTCCCCGTACGTCACCGAGGTATGCCCTGCCGATTGCGAACCGTTAGGAACGGCGGTGGCGGGCGACCTCGTAGAGGGCGATGCCGGCGGCGACCCCGGCGTTGAGGGACTCGGCCGCGGCGTGCATCGGGATGCGGACGACCAGGTCACACGCCTCGCGGACCAGGCGGGACAGGCCCTTGCCCTCGGAGCCCACGACGACGACCAGCGGGCCGTCGAGGAGGTTGGCCTCGCCGATGTCGACCGTGCCCTCGCCGTCCAGGCCGATCACGAACAGGCCCGCCTCGCGGTACTCACGCAGGGTGGCGGTGAGGTTGGCGGCGCGGGCGACCGGCAGGTTGGCCAGCGTGCCCGCCGAGGTCTTCCAGGCCCCGCCGGTGACCCCCGCCGAGCGGCGGGAGGGGATGACCATGCCGTGGGCGCCGAAGGCGGTGGCCGAGCGGGCGATGGCGCCCAGGTTGCGGGGGTCGGTGACGCTGTCGAGAGCGACGATCAGCGGGACCTCCGCGGCGTCCTGGGCCGCGCGGACCAGGTCGTCGGGGTGGGCGTAGTCATAGGCCGGGATCTGCAGGGCGATGCCCTGGTGGATCCCGCCCTCGGTGAGGCGGTCGAGCTTCTCCCTGCCGACCTCCAGCATCGCGATGCCCCGGTCGGCGGCGATGCGGACCGACTCCTTGACGCGGTCGTCGTTGTCGATCCGCAGGGCCACGTAGAGCGTGCTGGCCGGAACCCCTGCCCGCAGCGCCTCGACGACGGGGTTGCGCCCGCCGATGTGCTCGGGCGCGTCGTCGCTCCGCCGGGTGCGGACCGGGGTGCGCGGGGAGGAGGACCTGCCGGTCTTCTCCTCGCGCTCGATCCGCTCGGTGCGCGCCTTGTCCTTGTGCCAGTGCCGCAGATGTGCCGGCGGGGTGGCTCCCCTGCCCTCCAGGCCACGACGGACGTTGCCGCCCGTGCCCTTGGTCGGACTCTTCTTCTTCGCGGGTCGCCCGGACCCTTTACCCCCACCAGCCATGGTCTATAGCGTACGGCCTGGTTTCACCGCGAGAGTTCCCAGCGCGGACCCTGGGGGGTGTCCTCGACGTGGATGCCCGCGTGGGAAAGCTGGTCACGGATGCCGTCGGCCGCCGAGAAGTCCTTGCGGGCCCGCGCCGCCTGCCGCTGCTCCAGCGCCACGGCGACGAGCGCGTCGACGGTCGCCCGCATGCCGGTCTCGCCGCCCGAGGAGCGCCACTGCTCCGAGCGCGGATCGAGGCCGAGGACGTCGAGCATGTTCTGCGTCTCGGCGAGCAGCCTGGCCACCTGCTCCTTGTTGCCCTGGGCCAGCGCGACGTTGCCCTCGCGGACCACCTCGTGCACCACGGCGAGCGCCTGGGGGGTGCCCAGGTCGTCGTCGAGGGCGTCGGAGAAGGCCTGGGGCAGCGGCGCGTGCGCGTCGACGTCGTGGATGACCTCGGCCGCGCGGGTGACGAAGCCCTCGATGCGCTGGTAGGCCGAGGCGGCCTCGAACAGCGCCTCCTCGGAGTATTCGATCGGGGAACGGTAGTGCGGGGCCGCCAGGTAGTAGCGAAGCTCGACCGGGCGGACCTTCTTGGTGACCTCGGGGACCAGCAGGGAGTTGCCGAGCGACTTGCTCATCTTCTCCGCGCCGATCTTGAGCATGCCGTTGTGCATCCAGTAGCGGGCGAAGCCGTCGCCCGCCGCCTGGGACTGGGTCAGCTCGTTCTCGTGGTGCGGGAAGATCAGGTCGACGCCACCGCCGTGGATGTCGAAGGTGGACCCGAGATACTTGGTGGCCATGGCCGAGCACTCCAGGTGCCAGCCGGGGCGCCCCCGGCCCCACGGGGTCGGCCAGGTCGGCTCGCCGGGCTTCTCGCCCTTCCAGAGCGCGAAGTCGCGCGGGTCGCGCTTGCAGGTGTCGGTGTCGGTGTCACCGGCGGCCCGCATGTTCTGGAGCTTCTGGTTGGACAGCGAGCCGTACCGGTCGGCGTAGGACATGACGTCGAAGTAGACGTCGCCCTCGGAGGCGTAGGCGTGCCCGGCGGCGATCAGCCGGTCCATCAGCTCGATCATCTCGGGCACGTGGCCGGTGGCACGGGGCTCGACGGTCGGGGGCAGGCAGCCCAGGACCTCGTAGGCCCAGGTGAACGCCCTCTGGTTGCGCTCGGCGACGGCGAACCACGGCACGTTCTCCGCCGCGGCGACCCTGATGATCTTGTCGTCGATGTCGGTGACGTTGCGGCAGAAGGTCACCTCGTAGCCGGACCTGATCATCCAGCGGCGGAGCACGTCGAAGTTGACGCCCGAGCGGATGTGCCCGATGTGCGGGGGAGCCTGCACGGTGGCACCACACAGGTAGATCGAGGCCCGGCCGGGTTCGACCGGGACGAATTCGCGGACGGCGCGTACGCTGGTGTCGTATAGCTGCAGGCTCACGAAGGCAAGGCTAATGCCTCACCTCGCCTCACAAACCGAGTTGCGGGACGTTGAAGACACTCAGCAGAGTGTTTTATGACCATTAGCGGCCGAATGTCACGCAACTACTCCGACTGAACGGCGCCGTGGCAGACGACGCGCTCGGGGATGATCCTGACGATCACTCTCTCCACCCCGGGCTTCGCCTCGACCCACCCCTCCCCCCGGTATTTGTGTGACATCTCCTGGATGAGCGTCCCTCCGGGGTCGTCCGTCACCGTGACCGTCCCCCGCACCTCCACGTAGCTGTACGGGTCGGCGGGGTCGAACACCACGATGGCCGTACGCGGGTCGCGCGCGAAGTTGACGCTCTTGCGCCGCCCCTTGACCGTGGAGAACACGAGGTCGTCCCCGTCCGTCCCCACCCAGACGACGCTCGACTGCGGGCTGCCGTCGTCGTTCAGACTCGTCACGGTGGCGAAGTTCGCGGCGTCGAACATCGCGCGTACGGGATCGGACAGCTTTGCCATTTCTCCGCCTCGGTCAATCTCTTCGTTCCTCGGGAAACTCCCCGATCATGCTAGATGCCGATTCTGTAGGCTCAAAGGGCCATGGACGTCAAATCCCCCGGGGCGGCAGGCTCGTTCTCCCGCCCGTCCCCGCCCCCGCCCCTGCCCGTCGCCACCACCCAGCCGAGCCGGGTGGCCGTCGCCCTGCGCCGCGCCGGGATCGCCGTCACCGGAGTCGGCGTGGCCGCGCTCACCGCCGCGGCCTGCGTGCTCTCCTTCGAGGACCTGCGCGCCCTCGCCGTGGCGGGCAGGGCGCCCGCCGACCTCGCCTACCTCTACCCCGCCGCCTTCGACGCCCTGCTCGTCATCGCGATGATCGGCGTACTGCTGCTGAGGGGCGGCTGGTGGCCGGTACGGCTGCAGGCGGGCCTGGTCCTGACGCTGCTGTTCGCCGGCGCGGCCGCCGCCGAGGTGTCCACGGCCATGCGAATAGGCGTGGACGAGCAGCGCGCGGCCGTCGTGGTCGCCGTCGCCCCCTGGGTGATGCTGGTCCTGGCCCTGTGGCTCTGGCTCCTGCTGATCAAGCACGCCGCCGCCCGGAGGGCCGCGAGCGACGCGGCCCTGTCCGGCCTGCCGCCCGGACACGACATCGTGCCGTTCCCCGAGGCGGGCCGGGCGGCCCGGGAGCGGCCCGGCGCGCCCGACCCCGGAGAGCGGTGGCAGCCGCCCTCCGAGCAGCCCGCTCGCCCCGGCCACGGGGACCATCCGGGTCACCCCGGGCAGCTGGTGCACCATCCCGCGGCCGAGATCATGCTCGACCCGCACTCCGCGCCTCCCCTGGAGGACGCCCCGCACCACGACCTCCCGGTGGGAGAACCGGTGGTCGGCCCCACCCCGGCGCCGGAGACGCCCGAGGTCACCGACATCCCGCAGGACCCGCCGCCGCCCCCTCGTGGACCCGCGGCCCCCCGGGCGGGAAAGCCGATGCGCTGGGGCGACCTGGTCCGGCCCCGCCAGGGCGACCTGCTCGTCCACCCGCCCCGCCCGGCCGTACGGGAGCCCGAGCCCGAGAGCGGCAGGGTCAGCGAGCGGGTGGAGACGTGGGACAGCGACGCCGACCTTCCCCGGGAGCCGGAGCGGGCGACCGAAGCGGCCGAGGTGGGCAAGGTGAGCGAGGTGAGCGAGCGCGACGCCGACACCCAGCCGATCCTCGCCGTGAAGGACCGCCCGGCGAAGGCCCCGTCCGGCGGGAGGGCCACGCAGCGGAAGGCCCGGCCGGCGACGAAGACAACCCCGGAGACGACCGCGGAGACGGTCACGGAGGCGGCCTCGGGGAGCGCCGCCGAGGCGCCCGTGGCGGCCCGGAAGACACGTGGCTCGGGCCGGAAGGCCGGGGAGTCCCCCGACCCCGCGCACGGCGCCGAGGCCGCCGACACCGGGGAGGAGGCCGAGGCGCGGTCGCACGACGAGGACGGCGCCGCGGCACCGCCCTCCGGGCGGATGCGCAGCACGCCCGTGCCACCGGGTGAGTGAGAGAGCTTCCGGGCGTCCGTGGAGCACGGTAAGAACCCGGACCTGACGTCCGGGTGATCCGGCGGCGGGTGCCGATCAGGCGCTCGGGTCGTCGAGGTCGTACGCCCGTCGGGTCAGCTCCGGGGCCTGGGAGGAGCTGACCCGGTCTTCGGGCCGTCGGCTCAGCGGGGGTCGCTGAGATCGGCTACGTGGTCGGCGTCCCGTCGACCCCGCCGTACGCGCTGGGCGGGCCGTCCAGGCGTTCGAGGACCACGTTCTTCGGGTGGTGGGCCGGGCCGTTCCCCCAGGGCTGTTTCCCGGGCGGTTCCAGCCCTTCTCAGGTGGTTTCCGCCGTGGCGCTGGAATCGACGGGAGTAGCCCGGCCACGTACAGGCCCCGCCGTCATCCCGGCCGGTCTGTCCGGCGGCCGGGATGACGGCGGGGCGGCGGCGCGCCCTGGGCCGCACGCCGCGCTGGGGCCGAGCGGCGGTCTCCTGCCGGAACCGCCGTTCGACACCGGTTGCTGGACCGGCCCGCAGCTATTCGCTCACACATGTGTGAGCGGCGCCCCGCTGCGGACCGGCGCCTTGCTCACCTCCGGGCCCGTGTCAGGATCGGCCGTTCCAGGCCGGTTCGGCACACCGCTCGAACCGGCCTGGAACGGCCGAGACCCGCTCGGCAGGCCAGATGGAACCGAGCGGGTCTTCTCCTGGAGCACGGTGACATCGTGCGCGTCACCGCGATCACCTCCGGACCGGAGGGGGTCCAGTCGAGTCTCGGCGAGATCGCCGGGATGGTTCACCCGGGTGTTCGCTAGACCCTGGAGCGCTTGAGACCGACGACCAGGCCGACACCGACGATGGCGAGGCCCACCTGCATGACGAGCTCGATCCAGTCGATACCGTCCGTGGTGGCGACGCCGAGAACCTGGGCGATGGCGGTACCGATGAGCGCGGCGACGATACCGACGACGACGGTCAGGATAATTCCGATCGCCTGCTTACCGGGAAGCAGGAGACGGCCGAGGGCGCCAACAACCGCGCCGATGACGATGGCCCCGAGAATAGACGCGATAGTCATGTTCAACCTCCCAGTGAGCGTGAGACCTTCACCCTCACAGGGAGGTGGCTACCCCCTGGGTCACGGATATTCCTACAGGCGGCAAAAAACCTTCAATGCGTCTTTCTCGCCTGCATCTGGACGACAAGCAGCACCCCCAGCACCGCGAGCGCCAGCTGGATGATGTGTTCCCACCAGTTGACCCCACGCGTGTTGGTCAGACCGAGTGCTCCGGCGATGAGCGAGCCGATGAGCGCGGCGACGATGCCGACGATGAGCGTCAGGCCGATGCTGAGATTCTGGCGCCCCGGAAGGATGAGACGCGCCAGGGCGCCGATGATGGCGCCGATGATGATTGCGGAGACAATCGAGACGATCATGTCCGGCTCCCCCTGTTACGAGACACGGTCACCAAGGGGTTACCCAGCGCATTCACTGATCACGCCAAAAAAGGGGTGGCCCGTACCGCGCCAGGAAACGGGCCACCGCCTCGATATGGATCGGCGGGCATTCCGCGCCGCCCGCCAGAACGTTTCGCACGTTCCGTATAGAAGACGTCTGACACCCGCTACAGGTTCACCACGATCGCGGTCGCGACGGCCGCGACGCCCTCGCCGCGCCCGGTGAGGCCGAGCCCGTCCGTCGTGGTGGCGCTGACGCTCACGGGAGCCCCCACGGCGGCGCTGAGAGCCTTCTCGGCCTCGACGCGGCGGGGGGAGAGCTTGGGACGGTTACCGATCACCTGGACGGCCACGTTGCCGATCTCGAAGCCAGCGGCGCGCACCTTGCGCGCGGTCTCCTCCAGCAGCGCGACGCCCGAGGCACCCGCCCAGCGGGGGTCGGCCGTGCCGAACAGGCCGCCGAGGTCACCGAGACCCGCCGCGGACAGCAGCGCGTCACAGGCGGCGTGGGCCGCGGCGTCACCGTCGGAGTGACCGGCCAGGCCGGTCTCACCGGGCCAGTGCAGACCGGCGAGGTGAAGCTCGCGGCCGGAAGCGAACGGGTGGACGTCGACCCCGACGCCCACCCGTGGAAATGTCTTGTTCAGGAGTTGAGAACCTCGTCCAGCAGGGCCTCGGCCTTGTCCTCGTTCGTCTTCTCCGCGAGCGCGAGCTCGCTGACGAGGATCTGCCTGGCCTTCGCCAGCATTCGCTTCTCTCCTGCGGAGAGTCCGCGCTCCCTGTCTCGCCGCCACAGGTCGCGAACGACCTCGGCAACCTTGTTGACGTCGCCGGACGCCAGCTTCTCAAGGTTCGCCTTGTAGCGTCGGGACCAGTTCGTGGGCTCTTCGGTGTGAGGCATTCGAAGCACGTCGAAAACGCGCTCAAGGCCCTCTTGTCCGACGACATCGCGAACACCGACGAGTTCTGCGTTGTCAGCCGGCACCTGGACGGTAAGGTCGCCCTTGTCGACCTTGAGAACCAGGTAGGTCCTTTCCTCACCCTTGATGGTTCGGGTCGTGATCGCCTCGATCCGAGCAGCCCCGTGGTGGGGGTAGACGACAGTGTCGCCGACCTGGAAAGTCATGTGACAAGTACCCCTTCCGCTGTACTCAAGAGTACCACGTATCCACAGCCTCCCGGAACAGTGAAATCACCATAACTGCAGGTCAAAGCCGCATCTTATGACTTGACAAGTGCCGAAGTGTATGAATCAGAGGGGCAAAAAGCACTTATGACCTGCGTTCCTCGCCATCGGATGATGAGGCGGGTCGGCGGGAAACCCGGTAAACGTCGCCGATAGGGTTGCCCTTGCCCTATCTCGCGCGTGACAAGGAGAACTCGCACCGTGACCCGCAACATCCGCCACCGGGCGATCGTCGCCGCGGCGTTCCTCGCAGCCGCTCCCGTCCTGGCCGGCTGCGGTGCCGGATCCGACGCGATCACCAACAAGCCCTATTCGCCGACCGAGGCCCTCTCGGTCAAGAAGAACGGCATCGACATCTCCCAGGCCTTCTTCCTGGGGCCCGACTCCGGCGCGACGCTGCCGGCCGGGGGTGCCACCCCGCTCTACCTGTCGCTGGTCAACACCAACGCGGGCTCCGACCAGCTCGTCGGTCTCGGCGTCGACCCCGCCCTCGGCACGGCGAAGGTGAGCGCGCCCGTGGCGCTCCCTCACGACCAGCGGGTGAACGTGGGCAAGCCGACCCCCACGATCCTCGTCGAGGGGCTGAAGAAGCCGCTCAGGGGCGGCGAGGGCCTCAAGGTGCAGCTGCAGTTCGCCAACGCCGGGATCGTGCAGCTCACGATCCCCGTCGTCACCCGCAGCCGCGAGTTCACCGCCTACCCGCAGGCTCCCGGCGCCACCGCGGCTCCCACGCCGACGCCCACGCCCTCCGCCACCACCGGGGACGAGCACTCCGGCCACTGATTCCCGGAGGCCGGTGACGGCCTCCGGACACGCCGAGGGGCCGTACGGCGCGGGCACGCCGTACGGCCCCTCGGATCGTCCGGAGGCGAGCGGTCGGTCGAGGTGAACGGTCACCGGGAGGCGAGCGCCCCTCCGGAGGCGGGCACGCCCGGGCGGACGACGCCCCTGAGGCGGGCGATCGTCCGGGAACGGGCACGGAAGCGTCCAGGAACGGACACGGAAGCGTTCGGGAACGGGAAGGCGTCCGGGAACGTCCTCAGAAGCGCCCGGGAACGGGCGGGGTGGCTCAGACCTCCGCGGGATCGAACTTGTAGCCCAGCCCCCGCACGGTGAGGATGCAGCGCGGGTTGGAGGGGTCGGACTCGACCTTGGCCCGCAGCCGCTTGACGTGCACGTCCAGGGTCTTGGTGTCGCCCACGTAGTCGGCGCCCCAGACCCGGTCGATGAGCTGGCCCCGGGTGAGCACCCGCCCGGCGTTGCGCAGCAGCACCTCCAGCAGCTCGAACTCCTTCAGGGGCAGCTGTACGGGCTCACCGCGCACGGCGACGATGTGGCGGTCGACGTCCATCCGGACGGGCCCCGCGGCCAGCACCGCCGACTCCAGCTCCTCCACATCGCCCTGACGGCGCAGGACGGCACGGATGCGGGCCACCAGCTCCCTGGAGGAGAAGGGCTTGGTGACGTAGTCGTCGGCGCCGAGCTCCAGCCCGACGACCTTGTCGATCTCGCTGTCCTTGGCGGTGAGCATGATGACCGGCACGTTGGAGCGCTGCCGGAGGGAGCGGCAGACCTCGGTGCCCGGCAGGCCCGGGAGCATCAGGTCGAGCAGCACCAGGTCGGCGCCGTTGCGGTCGAAGGTCTCCAGCGCCTCCGGCCCGGTGGTGGCCACGGCCACCTCGAAGCCTTCCTTGCGCAGCATGTATGACAGGGCGTCGGAGAACGATTCCTCGTCCTCGACAACGAGCACGCGAGTCACTGCGCGGCCTCCAGGGGAATGGTGACTGTGACGGGTTCCGTGACCGCCATGCCGCCGAAGGCGGGCAGGCGGAGGGTGAATGTGGAACCGGAACCTTCTTTGCTCCACACCGTGACCGCCCCGTTGTGGGAGGCGGCCACGTGCTTGACGATGGCCAGGCCGAGGCCCGTGCCGCCGGTCGCCCGCGATCGTGCCGCGTCGACGCGGAAGAACCGTTCGAAGATCCGCTCCTGGGCGCTCTCGGGAATGCCGATCCCCTGGTCGCTCACGCTGATCTCGACGGATTCGGTGTTGGGACCCGCCGCGCGGGCGCTGACCACGACCCGGGTGTGCTCGGGGCTGTAGGCGACGGCGTTGTCGATGAGGTTGCGCAGGGCGGTGACGAGGAGCTCGTCGTCGCCCCATATCCGCAGGCCCTCGACCCCGCCGGCGACGAGGGTGATGTCCTTGGCCGCCGCGGTGGTGTTGCAGCGGTCGATGGCCTCGTGCACCGCCTCGTCGATCAGGACCGGGCCCGGGGTGGGGATGGGCTCGGCGCCCTGGATGCGGGAGAGGGTGATGAGGTCCTGGACGAGGTAGGTGAGCCGGGCCGCCTCGTGCTGCATGCGCCCGGCGAAGCGGGTGACCGCCTCGGGGTCGTCGGCGGCGTCCTGGATGGTCTCGGCCAGCAGCGACAGCGCGCCCACCGGCGTCTTGAGCTCGTGGCTCACGTTGGCCACGAAGTCGCGGCGGACCGCCTCGACGCGGCGGTGCTCGGTCTGGTCCTCGGCGAGGACGAGCACCTGGCCGTGCGAGCCGAGCGGGGCGACCCGCACCGCGAAGTTGGTCGACTCCTGGCCGAACTTGTGGCCGGCCACCTCGATCTCGCTCTCGCGGATCTCGCCGTCCCTGCGTACCTTCCTGGCCAGCGCGAGCAGCTCGGCCGCCATCAGGTGGTCCCCCTTGACGAGGCCGAACGCGCGGGCCGCCGAGCTGGCCCGCAGCACGCGGTCCTCCTTGTCGAGCACGACCGCCGAGGACGGCAGCACGGCAAGCACCGAGGCGACCCCCTGCGGCAGCGCGCCGGGCTCAACGCCGTCGACCGGTGTCATCGCACTCCGCTGTCCATGGGTGTGGCGGACGACCATCACGGCCAGCGCTCCCACGACGAAACCGGCCAGCGCGGCCAGGCTCGCCATCAGCTCACTCACGTGGTCCTCCCGTAGGCTTCACGCCCTCGATGGTAGGTCGGGCTTTTCCCATTGAGGACTGCTGAGGAGGCATGACCACGGCCTTTCCCATAAAGTTCACTTTACGGTCGAGGTTCGTTCACCGTTACCGCCCTACGGTGAACCTCATGCGCGACGCCTATCACGAAGAACTCGACGCCCTCACCGAGCGGCTGGTCGAGATGACCCGGCTCGTGAGGTCGGCGATATCGCGGGCCACCACGGCCCTCCTGGACGCCGACGTCCACCTCGCCGAGAGCGTCATCTCCCAGGACGAGGAGGTGAACCGGATCTTCGCGGAGATCGAGGCCTCGATCTTCGACCTGATGGCCAGGCAGCAGCCCGTGGCCGTGGACCTCAGGATGATCATCGCGGCGCTGCGGATGGGCACCGACCTGGAGCGCATGGGCGACCTCGCCGAGCACGTGGCCAAGATCGCCAGGCTGCGCCACCCCGACTCCGCGATCCCGCCGGAGGTCCGCTCCACCATCCTGGAGATGGGGCAGATCGCCGAGCGCCTCGTCACCAAGACCGGCAGCTGCATCGCCTCGCGCGACGTGGAGTCGGCCCTGGAGCTGGAGTCCGACGACGACGCCATGGACAAGCTGCACCGTAAGCTGTTCAAGGTCCTGATGGCCCCCGACTGGAAGTACGGCGTCGAGCCGGCCATCGACGTGACGCTGATCGGCCGCTACTACGAGCGCTACGCCGACCACGCGGTCCGCGTCGCGCACGACGTGGTCTATCTGGTGACGGGCTCCCGGCCCCAGGACACCTCCGCGTTCTGACCCCTTCGGTCATAAGAGGAGGGGCCCGCCGGATCCGGCGGGCCCCTCCTCTTTTTCGCGCGTCTCGGGGTTACTTGCCCTGGTTGGCCACGGCCTCGATGGCGGCCTCGGCGGCGGCGGGGTCGAGGTACTGGCCGCCCTTGGTGAGCGGATGGAAGGCGTCGTCCAGCTCGTACCGGAGCGGGATGCCGGTGGGGATGTTGAGCCCGGCGATCTCGTCGTCGCCGATCCCGTCCAGGTGCTTGACCAGCGCCCGGAGCGAGTTGCCGTGCGCGACGACCAGCACGTTCCTGCCCTGCGCGAGGTCGGGCACGATCTGGTCGTACCAGTAAGGGAGCATGCGCTCGACGACGTCCTTGAGGCACTCGGTCCTCGGCAGCAGCTCGCTCGGCAGGAGCGCGTAGCGGGCGTCGCCGGCCTGGGAGAACTCGTCGTCGTCGGCGATCGGGGGCGGCGGGACGTCGTAGGAGCGGCGCCAGAGCATGAACTGCTCGTCACCGAACTCGGCCCGCGTCTGCGCCTTGTCCTTGCCCTGCAGGGCGCCGTAGTGGCGCTCGTTGAGCCGCCAGGACCGGGAGACCGGCAGCCAGAGCAGGTCGGCGGCGCCCAGCGCGAGGTTGGCCGTCTGGATGGCCCTGGTCATCAGGGAGGTGTGCACCACGTCGGGACGCACCCCCGCGTCGAGCAGCAGCCGCCCGCCGCGGCGTGCCTCCTCCTCGCCCTTGGCCGAGAGCCCCGCGTCCACCCATCCGGTGAACAGACCCTTCGCGTTCCACTCACTCTCACCGTGCCGAAGCAGCACCAAAGTCGACATGCCGACAAGCTTAGTGGGCGCTTGCTTGGCGTTTTCGGGGTGCTCGGGCCCTCAGCGCTCGGGGTCGGCGAAGCGGGCGAAGGCCTGGAGGTTGGCCAGGGACTCGCCCCGCTTGGCCCGCCACTCCCACTCGCGCCGGATCGAGGAGGCGAAGCCCAGCTCCAGGGCGCGGTCGAAGCCCTCGTCGGAGTAGGTGAGCACGCATCCGAGGAGCCGGTCGACCTCCTCGTCGGTGACCGCCTCCAGCGGGACGCGGCCCACGAGGTAGACGTCTCCGACGGGGTCGAGGGCGAAGTGCACCCCGTACATGGAGCCGTTCTTGGTGAGGAGCCAGCGGTAGAACTCGGCGTGGTTCTCGTCGGGCTGCCGGCAGAAGAACGCCTCCACGTGCAGGGCCTGGTCGCCGACGATCAGCCAGGTCATGGTGGCGAGCTTGTGCTGGCCCGGGAGCCTCACCAGGAAGGCCCCCGGCCGGGGCTGCTCGTAGGAGGCGTCCGCGCTCTTCAGCGCCGCCTCGATCACTTCGCGCATGCGCCCAGCTTACGAGCGGGCCCGGCGGACGGGCCGCCCGCGCCTCACGAGCGGGCCGCGCGGGCGGGGCTCACGACCGGCGCGCCCACTCCCGCGACGTGCTGGACGCGAGCGGGCCGCTCGCGCCTCACGAGCTGACCGCGACCGGGACGCTGTGCAGGTTCGTCATCGCCCCGGCGTAGACGTCCGCCAGCCGGGCCGCGGTGGCCGACCAGCCGAAGGCCGCCGCGTGGGCCACCGCGCCCGCCGACAGCGTCTCCCGCCAGGCGGGCTCGTAGACGAATTTGCGGAGCACCCGCGCCCAGTCGTGGGCGTCGTGCCCCTCGACGAGCACCCCGGAAACGCCGTCGCGTACGGCGGTGCGCAGCCCGCCCACGGACGCGGCGGCGACCGGGGTGCCGCAGGCCTGGGACTCCAGGGCCACCAGGCCGAACGACTCGCTGTGGGAGGGGACGACGGTCACGTCGGACGCGCGGTACCAGTCGACCAGCTCGTACTGGGGCGCGGGGGGAACGATCCTGACCACGTCGGAGATCCCCAGCGAGGCGGCCACGTCGGTGAGGTAGGAGGGCCTGGCCAGGCCGTTGCCGCTGGGGCCGCCGACGCAGGCGACGACCAGCCTCGACCGGAGCGAGGGGTCGTCGATGAGCATCCTGGCCGCGGCGCGCAGCAGCACGTCCGGGGCCTTCAGCGGCTGCACCCGGCCCACGAACAGCAGCACGTGGGCGTCCTGCGGCAGCCCGAGCCGGTGGCGGGCCGCGCCCCGGGAGGCGGGCTGGAAGACCCGGAGGCTCACGCCGGGGTTGACGACCTCGACGCGGGCCGGGGCGGCTCCGTACAGCTCGACGAGTTCCCTGGCCTCGGTCGGGGTGTTGGCCACCAGGCGGTCGGCGACGTCCACGACCTGCTGCTCGCCCAGCACCCGGGCGGCCGGCTCGGGCCTGTCGTCCTCGGCGAGCAGGAGGTTCTTGACCTTGGCCATGGTGTGCATGGTGTGCACCAGCGGCAGGCCCCAGCGTTCCTTGGCCAGCCAGCCCACCTGGCCGGAGAGCCAGTAGTGGGAGTGGATGACGTCGTAGCGGCCCGGCTCGTACATGGCCTCGGTGCGCAGCACGCCCGACAGGAAGGCGCAGAGCTGGCCGGGCAGGTCGCCCTTGTCGAGCTCCTCGTACGGCCCGGCGGTGACGTGGCGGACCGAGACGCCGGGGGCGAGCTCGGCGACCGGTGGCAGGTCCCGGGACGTCTGCCGGGTGAAGATCTCCACCTCCACCCCGAGTTCGGCCAGGCGTTTCGCCACCTCGACGATGTAGACGTTCATCCCGCCCGCGTCCCCGGTCCCCGGCTGGTCCAGGGGGGACGTGTGCATGCTGATCGTCGCGACCCGGTTGACCCGTCGTCGCCTCACCGACACCACCTCCGAGAGGGCTCAACCATCGGGAAATCAGCAACATTCCCGACACATAGCCACACCAGGTCCGAACAGGGCGACACTGACGGCCCCTGGCAGGATGGGGGTTTATGAAGAGGACAGCTGTGGTGACAGGGGCCAGTAGCGGGATCGGGGAGGCGACGGCCCGCAGGCTCGCCGCCGAGGGCTTCGACGTGGTGGCAGCGGCGCGGCGCAGGGAACGGCTCGACGAGCTGGCCGCCGAGGTCCCGGGCATCCGCCCGGTCACCCTGGACGTGACCTCGCAGGAGTCGGTGGACGAGCTGGCCGCCTCGCTCGACCGCTGCGACGTGCTGGTCAACAACGCCGGGGGCGCGATCGGCCTGGAGCCCGTGGCGAGCGGGAAGGTCGCCGACTGGCAGCGGATGTACGACGTCAACGTGCTCGGCACGCTCCGCGTGACCCAGGCGCTGCTGCCCAGGCTGGTGGAGTCGGGCGACGGCGTGCTGCTGATGCTGACCTCGGTGGCCGGGCTCGTCTCGTACGAGGGCGGCGGCGGCTACAACGCGGCCAAGCACGCGCAGACCTCGATGACCGAGGTGCTGCGGCTGGAGCTGGTCGGACAGCCGGTCAGGATCGTCGAGGTCGCCCCGGGGATGGTCCACACCGAGGAGTTCTCGCTGAACCGCTTCCGCGGCGACTCGGCCGCCGCCGGGCGGGTCTACGAGGGCGTGCCCGACCCGCTCTCCGCCGACGACGTGGCCGACGCCATCGCCTGGTGCGTGACCCGCCCGGCCCACGTGAACGTCGACCGCCTCGTCATCCGCCCCCGGGCCCAGGCCGCCCAGCACAAGGTCCACCGCGTCTGACCGTGCCGAAGCCGAGTCCGACCGCGCCGAAGCCGGTAGGGGAGATCACCCGGGGGACGACCGGGCACAACCGCCTGCGGCGGGCCGACCGCTGGATCGTCGCCGCACACGGCCGCGCGCTGCGCTCCGCCGTCCGCCCGCTCGTGGTCGACCTGGGGTACGGGGCCTCGCACACCACGACCCTGGAGATGTTCCTGCGGCTGCGCGTGATCTGCCCCTCGGTCGAGGTCGTCGGCGTCGAGATCGACCCGGCCAGGGTGGCGGCGGCCAAGCCGTACGAGCGGCCGGGACTGTCCTTCAGGCTGGGCGGCTTCGAGCTGCCGGTGGCGCGGCCGCCCCTGCTGATCAGGGCGTTCAACGTGCTGCGGCAGTACGGGGAGGCGCAGGCGTGGGAGTACTGGGCGATGCTCCGCGAGCGGCTCGCGCCGGGCGGGATGATCGTCGAGGGCACCTGCTCGGAGGTGGGCCACCGCGCGGTCTGGGCCGGGCTCGACCGCTCGGGCCCCCGGACCCTCACCCTCTCGGCCCGCTTCGACTCCTTCGAGCGCCCCTCGGACCTGGCCGACCGGCTGCCCAAGACGCTCATCCACCGCAACGTGCCCGGCGAGCCCGTCCACGCGTTCCTGCGCGACTTCGACCGGGCCTGGGCGGTCAACGCCCCCTTGAGCTCGTACGGCTCCCGGCAACGCTGGATCGCCTCGGCCGCGACGCTCGCCGGGACCTGGCCGCTCGCCGAGCGCCCCCCGCTGGGCGGCCGGGCGCGCTGGCGGCTCGGCGAGATCACCCTTCCCTGGTCCGCGGTAGCGCCGAAGTGATCCAAGGAGTTTGGTAAGGCAAGCCTAAGTAAGGCGCGTGAATTTGGTAAAGTCCACGCATGGCAGAACTGCGGTTCGTGGTGGACCCCGAACTCACCCCCGCGCTCACCGGGGAGCTCGTCGAGTGCTGGACCGAGGTGGTCAACGCCGGGGGGTCGGTGGGCTTCGTCCCCCCGGTCATCTCCGACGACATCGCGGAGACGGCGTCCGCCACCTTCGCCGCCTGCGACACCACCCGCCACGGCCCCGACCATCTGCTGGTCGGGTTCGACGAGGAGGACCGGGTGGCGTGCTGGCTGGTCCTGGGCGACGGGAAGTCGTGGCTGCGGGCCCACTGGCGCTGGGTGCTGCGGGTGATGGTCCACCCCAAGCACCAGGGCAGGGGGTACGGGACGCTGCTCATGCGCGCCGCCGACGCCGCCGCCCGCGACCTGGGCGTGGAGGCGCTGCACCTGACGGTCCGCGGCGGCACCGGGACCGAGGGCTTCTACGGCCGGCTGGGGTACGTCGAGGTCGGCCGGATCCCCCGCGCGATCCGCCTCGCTCCCGGCGACGACCGGGACGAGATCTACATGGTCAAACAGCTGTGACGCATGTCACTCGACAACCCGTAGTACTACCCCTCGTGGTGCGGGAGTTAGGCTTGGACGCGTGAAGGGTCTCGGCGAGCTTGAACGCAGCATCATGGACATCATCTGGGCACAGCCATCCCCTGTGACGGCGCGGGAGGTCGGGCGGCTCATCGCCGACCGCGACCTGGCGCCCACGACCGTGATGACCGTGCTCGACCGGCTCACCCGCAAGGGGTTCCTGCTCCGCACCCGCGACGGGCGCGCGTGGCGGTACGCACCGGCGGAGAGCCGCGACGCCTACGTCGCGGAGCTTATGCTGGAAGCGCTGGATATGACCGGTGACCGGTCGGCGGCCCTCACCCGGTTCGCCCAGGCCGTCACCGGCACCGAAGCCGACATCCTGCGCAGGGCCCTGACGGACCTCGAGGGGGAGCTGGAGGACGAGTAGATGGCCGCCGTGGCAGCCCTGGCGACGCTCGCCCTGGTCTGCGCGGTCGGCGCCTGGCGGCTCACCCGGGCGCGGTGGACCTACCGCTCCCCGCACGTGGCCATCGTCCTGTGGCAGGCCCTGGGGGTCACCTGGGGCTTGGCCGGGACGGGCGCCCTGCTCGGCTACGCGCTCTCCCCCTACGGCGAGGGCGTGCTGCACGGCATGCACGAGTTCGCGATCTCCGCGTTCGGCGGCGGGCTCGGGCTTCCCCGGCCGTACGAACCGCCGAGGATCGTCGCGTTCGTCGCCGGGCTGACCGCGCTGGCCGTGCTGATCCTGGTGCTGCTCGCCGCGGGCGCGCAGACGTTCCGCGCCCGCCACCGCCACCGCACCCTGCTCGCCCTGGTCGCCAGGGAGGACCCGGTGGTCCCCGGCGTGCGGGTGCTCGACCACCCGGGCGCCACCGCCTACTGCGTGCCCGGCCTGCGCTCCCAGGTGGTGGTCAGCGAGGGGGCGCTCAAGCTGCTCTCCGCCGACGAGCTGAACGCGGTGCTCGCCCACGAGGCCGCCCACGTGCGCGAGCGGCACGACCTGGTGCTGCTGCCCTTCGCCGCGCTGCGCCGGGCGCTGCCCTGGTCGCGCGTGGTCAGGGACGCGCAGGGCGAGGTCGGCCTGCTCGTGGAGATGGCCGCCGACGACGTCGCCCGGCGTGGGTGCTCCGCGCGCCGCCTGGCGACCGCCCTGCTGCGCTTCGGCACGGCGGGCGCCGTCCCGGCCCCGCACGGCGCGCTGGGCGCCGCGAACTCCGCCGCCGCCGTGATGGCCAGGGTCGAGCGCCTGGTGACCCCGGCGCCCGTCCTGCCGCGCGGGGTCCGCTACGCCATCGTCGCCTTCTCCGTGATCCTGACGTCGTCGGCTCCGCTGCTCTGGCTGGTCCCGCACTAGAAGCCGGTCTCGCGTTGACCCGCCTTGACCGTACGGCCGGCTCCCGCACCGAACCCCGAGCCCGTTCTTGGGACTTCGGGCGGTTTCCTCCAGGTTCCGCCAAACTCACCCCAAAGTGCTTGCAAGTGTTAGCCAACCCGTTTGCAATTGCAAGCACGGTGCGGCAGACTCGAAGCATGGCACTACCCAAGGTCGGCTCGATCGGTGAGTACATCCGCGAGCAGCGCACGCACGCGAAGATCTCCCTGCGA
Source organism: Streptosporangium sp. NPDC002721 (assembly GCF_042888905.1). Taxonomy (NCBI): domain Bacteria; kingdom Bacillati; phylum Actinomycetota; class Actinomycetes; order Streptosporangiales; family Streptosporangiaceae; genus Streptosporangium; species Streptosporangium sp. NPDC002721. The sequence continues at coordinate 71,361 of NZ_JBIAQI010000014.1, read as the reverse complement.
CAGCTCGCCGCGGCGGCGGGGGTCTCCAACCCCTACCTGAGCCAGATCGAGCGCGGGCTGCGCAAGCCCAGCGCCGAGATCCTGAACCAGATCGCCAAGGGCCTGCACATCTCGTCGCAGGCGCTCTACGTCCAGGCGGGCCTCATCGAGGAGCGCGAGCCGGACAGCGACGTGCTGACCGCGATCCGGGCCGACCACCTCATCACCGAGCGTCAACGCCAGGTGCTGATCGACATCTACGAGTCGTTTCGCAAGGAGAACCACCAGGCCGAGACCCCGGACGAGGACGTGCAGACCTCCCAGAAAGCACGCCTCGCACCGGAGCCCCGGCGGGGTGACGCGGACTCCTCGCCTGACGACGAGGCGCCGCTCCCCGGGGAATACCTCACCGCGTTGAAGCCCTACGCGGTCCCCCCGGGCAACGGCCACATCACCGAGGAAACCAAGGAAGGTTAACCCATGCCCATCACCTCCGAAGTCAAGAAGCTGGCCGAGTCCAAGCCGTTCTACGCCGTCGCCGGAGTCGGCGACTTCGCCGTCGAGAAGCTCCTCGAGCTTCCCGAGCAGATCCAGAAGCTGCAGGGCCGCCGCGAGGAGATCCGCGAGGTCGCGAAGGACATCCCGGAGAGGGCAAGGCAGCTCGCCGGCAGGGCCGAGGGCTACGCCAAGGACTTCCCCGTGAAGGCCCGCGACTACGCCGACCAGATCGCCGGCCGGGCCGGCGAGCTGTACGAGGAGTTCGCCAACCGCGGCCGCAAGGTCGTCTCCAAGACCAGCGGCGAGATCGCCCTGGAGCTGGAGGAGGTCTCCGAGGCCGCCGAGCCCGCGATCGCCGCCGCCCGGACGCCCAGGAAGGGCACCCGCACCGCGAAGACCGGCACGACCGGCACCACCGGTACGACCCGCACGGCCCGCACCTCCAAGGGCTGAGCACCTTTCTCACCACCCTTGAGACCCGCCCCGGCATCCTCCCCGGGGCGGGTCCTCGGCGTTTCAGGGCCCGCGCCCGGCGAGGGCGGGAGCGGCCGGAGGCGAGGAACGGGCCGTCGGGCCCGGCCGGTACGAACCGGGGACGACGCGAAAGGGGCTTTCGGCATTAGGCTGAGGGAGACCGGCGAGGCGAACGTTCTGGAGAGACGATGATCGAAATCCACGGTGCCCTGGACCTGGTCTTCTGGATCCTGGCCGTCGGAGTGTTCGCGCTGTCGGGCTGGGCGCTCGTGCACGCGGTGAAGACCCCGGCGAGGGCGTTCGCGGTCACCGGCAAGCAGACCAAGAATCTGTGGCTGGTCATCCTCGGGCTGGCGGCGCTGTTCGGCTTCGCCGCCGCGGTGCAGTACCTCAGCGTGCTGAGCATCTTCACGATCGCGTCCGTCATCGCCTCGGGCATCTACCTGGCCGACGTGCGTCCCGCCGTGCGGGAGATCGGCAAGGGCGGCGGCAACCAGGGGCCGTACGGACCCTGGTGAACCTGGCCCCGGGGCCGGGGCTCGACGCGGCCCCGGCACCCGGCCTGACAGGGCTCGCTCCCGCGGCCGGACAGGGCTCGTCTTCGCGGCCGGGCGGGTTCGACTCCCGCGGCCGGGCGGCACGATCCGGGCGGCCGGGCGGGGCTCTTGCTCGCGGCCGGGCGGCATGATCCGGGTGCGGCTCCGAGGACGGCTCCGGACAACCGGGTTGCCCGACGGGGTTCCGGCCGGTAGACACGCCGGATGATGTTCGCGCGCAAACCCACGCTCTCCGGAGAGCACGTGACGCTCCGCCCGGTCGGTCCCGAGCACGTGGACGGCCTCTGGGAGCTGGTCAACGACCCCGAGACCGTCCGCCTGACCGGCTCGCACGGCAAGCCCGACTACGAGGGGCTCAAGGTCTGGTACGGCTCGCGGGGCGAGCAGCCCGACCGGCTGGACCTGGCGATCTGCTCCGCCGCGGACGACGCCTACGTGGGCGAGATCGTGCTCAACGAGCTCGACGCCGACAACCTCTCCTGCAACCTGCGCATCGCGCTGATCGGCCCCCGGGCGTACGGCAGGGGGTACGGCACCGAGGCGATCCGGCTCACCCTCGACCACGTCTTCGCCACCACGCCGCTGCACCGGGTGGCCCTGGAGGTCTACGCCTTCAACGAGCGGGCCGCGCACGTCTACCGCAAGATCGGCTTCGTCCAGGAGGGCGTCTGCCGTGACGCTCTGCGTCTAAACGGGGAATGGTATGACTCCGTAATCATGTCGATACTTGCCCCTGACTGGGTTGTCAGGGAAATTTGACATACACATGGTGATTTTTCGGAAACATCTTTTGACACTTCCGAAACAATGCTAGGTTCACTGGGAGCGCTCCCACCTGTGCGGAATCTTGGTGTGGAGGAAGTTATGGCCGATCTACCCACACTTGCCCAGGTCGCGGCAGAGGCAGGGGTCTCCCCCGCCACGGCGTCCCGGGTACTCACCGGTTCAGTCAGAGTCAGCACATCGACTCGTAGGCAGGTGCATGACGCAATATCGCGTCTCGGTTACGTCAGACATCGCGCTCCCCGTGGCGGCTCCGGCCGCCGATCCGACCAGGTCGTGGCCATCGTGGTCTGCGAGCCCGCGCACCGGCTCTTCACCGAGCCGTTCTACGCGCGGATGATCACGGCTGCGGAGGAGGTCCTCACCGGGCACGGCGTCCCCCTCGCCGTGATGACCGCCACGGCGGCCACCTCCACCATCGCCACGCCGCCGCTCGTCGCCGGAGGCATCGACGGCGTCCTGCTGATCGGCGCGCGCGACAGGCATCCGCTCGTGGTGACCCTCGCCGCCTCGGGCATTCCCGTACGGAGTGCGGGCCGTCCCCCGGACGGCATCGACCTCCCGCACGTCGACATGGACAACCGCGACGGAGGCCGGCAGGCGGCGGAACACCTGCTGCTCGGCGGCCGGAGGTCCATCGGCGTGATCGCGGGCCCGCCCGCCCTTCCGGCCGCGCGCGACCGGCTCGACGGGTTCATGCAGACCCTCGCCCTGGCCGGGATGACCGGCGTGCCGGTGGCGTACGGCGACTTCAGCCACACGTCGGGGGTGCACGGCATGCAGTGGCTGCTGCGCAGGATGCCGCACGTCGACGCGGTCTTCGCCGCCTCCGACGTGATGGCCGCCGCCGCGCTGCAGACCCTGCGCCGGGCCGGTCGCCGGGTGCCCGAGGACGTGGCCGTCATCGGGTTCGACGACGCCCCCGCGGCGCGGCGGACCTCCCCCACGCTCACCACCGTCCGCCAGCCGGTGGAGGAGTTCGCCGCGCTCGCCACCCGGCTGCTGCTGCTCTCGATGGGCTCGGGCGGCTCTCCTCGCGACAATCCCGTCCTCCCCACTGAGCTGGTGGTCCGTGAGTCCGCCTGACCAGGTCGGACTTCGCGCGGGGGACGTGCTCACCCGCAGGTACCTGTTGCTGGAGCGGATCGCGTGGGGTGGCATGAGCGTCATCTGGCGTGCCTTCGACCAGTCGCTCCAGCGCATGGTCGCCGTCAAGCTGCTGGACGGCGAGCTGGGCGTCGACCTGGGGGAGCGCGAGCTGATCCGCAGGGAGGCGCGTGCCACCGCGCGCCTCATCCACCCCGACGCGATCGAGGTCTACGACTACGGGGAGACCGTGACCTCGCACGGTCGCCTGGCCGCGTACGTCGTCATGCGCCTGCTGGAGGGGCGTCCGCTGGCGGACCGGATCACCGAGGGCCCGCTGCCGTGGGCGGAGGCGGTCACGATCGCCGCCAGGCTGGCCACCGTGCTGGCCGCCGCCCACGAGCGGGGCATCGTGCACCGGGACGTCACCGCCGAGAACGTGCTGCTCACCTCGGCGGGCGCCAAGCTGCTCGACTTCGGCATCGCGGCGTTCATCGGGGAGGACGGCGACGACCGGGCCTCCGACTACGGGACGCCTCCCTACGTGGCGCCCGAGCGGCTGACCGGCACGGTCGCGGACCCGGCGAGCGACGTCTACGCGCTGGGCGTGCTGCTGTTCGAGATGCTCACCGGCGACCCCCCGTACCCGGAACGGACCTGGGAGGAGATCGAGAACGTCCGCCGGGAGGGACCGCCGCCGGTCGCGGAGGTGCCGGGGATGCCCGCGCGGATCAGCGCGCTCTGCCAGGTCTGCCTGTCGCACCGGCCCGAGGCCAGGCCCGGGGCGCAGGAGGTGGCCGACGACCTGGCCGCGGCCCTGCGGCCCCCGGCCTCCGTCCCGGTCCACTGGGCCCGCGGGCACGGGCTGGTGCGCTGGACGGTGGTCGCGACGGTGGCGGCGGTGCTCGCGGGCCTCCTGGTGTGGAGCCGGATCTCCGGCTCCCACGAGGAGCGGGTGGCCGGTCCGCAGGGGCGCGGGGCGGTGACGTCCACGGTCCTCGACCCCACCGTCGCCCACCCCGAACCGGGCCCCTCTCCTTCGGCCACCGTCACCCGCAAGCGGGATGGGCACGCGGCGGAACCGGCACCGGGGGTGGAGGCGATCCGTTCCTACGACCCGAACCTCAACCAGAGCGTGCGGCGCTTCAACGCGGTGCTGGCGAAGGGGGAGGACGAGGGCAGGATCCGCTCCGACGTGGCCCTGGACCTGCGGCAGGTGATGGCCAGCAGCGTCTGGGACTCCCGCGACCTCACCCCGATCCGGGAAAAGATCGTCGGCCGCCACCGTGAGGGCTCGCTGCCCGACGATTTCCGCGAGGCTCTGGAGGCCCAGCTCCTGCTCGTGTCGGTCGCCCTGGCCGGTTAAAAACCGAAATATACGACTAAGCCCCCTCAAATCTCAATGTGGAGGGGGCTTAGGATTTGGCCGCCGGCCGAATTCGCCGCTTCTCACACCGCCGGCGAAGGCCGCCCATTCGCCCCGGGTGAACACCAGCGCCCGGACGGATTCTTACCGTCCCTGACCGCCGTACGTCCCCCGCACGGATCGGCGGCCTCAGCGCGATCGCCGCCGTCGCCACCGGACAGCGAGGATTCGCGCCATTCGGCGTTGGCGAGTTCGCGGCATGTCCTAATCATGTGCGGTGAGACGCGACAGTCCGACTACAGCCCCACCGTTCCACCGGATGCCGTGACCCTCCCCGATGGACCGGGAGCCGTTCGACGACGGGCGGGGCGATGGCCGTACGGGGCGTGGCGGAAAAGGCCAGGAATCGGGAATCTCGGGAATCCCTACAAAAAGCAACATAGAAACATCCCTCCTATATGCATTGATAACTACGCAACCAAATACCCCGCATGTCGTATAACGAGTACGGCGCCGTCGATCAGTAGGGTTAACAGAAATGGCGCATCATCGGCAATGCGCCTGGAAGGCGAAATACCAAAGGAAAAGGATGAGACTGTGACAGTCATCGGTCACTCCCATATCGTTTCGCGGAATACCGTCCGTTCCTGGCTGACGGGGACCGTGACGGTCGCGGTCGCGCTGGGCTGCGTCACCGCGACACCGCACACGGCGGCGAGCGCGGCGAGCGCGACCCGTACGGCGAGCACGGCGAGCGAGCCGAGCCCGGCGGCGGCGCTGTCGCTCGGCGCGGCCGCGAACTTCGCGGTCCTGGCGGGGACGACGGTCACCGGCACCGGGGCCACCGTCGTCACCGGCGAGGTCGGGGTGAGCCCGGGCTCGACGACCGCCGGATTCCCGCCGGGCGTCGTGGCCGGTGCCGTCTACCTGGACGATCCCGTCGCCGAACAGGCTCAGGACGACCTGACCGCCGCCTACGACAGCGCCGTGGGGCGGCCCGGCACCGCCTCCCTGCGGCCGCAGCTCGGCGGGACCACGGTGACCCCGGGCGTCTACAACTCCGTCTCGGGCTCCTTCCAGATCAGCGGTGATCTGACCCTGGACGCGCAGGGGGATCCGAACGCCCTCTTCGTCTTCAGGGCTCCCGCCCTGGCCACCGCGCCCGCCAGCGTGGTGCGGCTCGCCAACGGCGCCCAGGCGTGCAACGTCATCTGGCAGGTCGGCGGTTCGGCCACGCTGGGGGCCGGCTCCCGCTTCACCGGGAGCGTCCTCGCGCTGACCTCGATCACCGCGGCCCGTGGCGCGACCGTGAACGGCCGCCTGCTGGCCCGCGCGGGCAACGTCAACCTGGACGCCGCCACCGTCACACGGTCCGCCTGCGCGACCCTGCCGCAGAGGAGGACCGTCACCAAGCTGGGCGCGTTCTGCGACCCGAAATCGCCGGGCAACCTCGCCCTCGTCGCGACCGTCACGTCCGAGGGGTCGGTCCCGCCTGTCGGGCCGGTCGAGTTCTTCGCCAACGGGGTGCGCCAGGACCAGTTCCCGACGGACGCCACCGGCCACGCGAAACTGATCGTCTCCAGGATCCCGCCGCGAACCCACGAGTTCGTGGCGGCCTTCTCGGGCACGAACCGGCTGGAGCCCAGCACCTCACCGGTGCTGAAAGTGGTCGTCGGCCCCGAGGGCATCTGCCCGGCACCGCCGGCGAGCCCGGCCACCGCGGGTAGCGGCGCCCCCGGTGACAAGGCGGGCAGCAACGCGAAGCACAACCGGAGCACCATAACGTGGCCGCCCGCGAGAAGGGCGTTCAAGGGGAAGAACCGCGAGCGCGGCCGTCACCATCACGCACGCCCCGGGCACCACCGCCGCTCGCGCTGACAGAGCCGCGCTGACAGAGCCGCGCTGACAGAGCCGGGCCGACAGGGACGCGCGGGCCGGGCTGGACCGGGTCGGACCGGTCCGGAAAGCGCCTTCCGAGATCGCGGATCCGCCCCATCGGCCGTCGGCCGGTGGGGCGGGGTCGTCGCGAGGGGAACCCGAGGACCGCGAACAAGCAAGCACTCGGCTGGAAAGGCCGGAAGCTCTGAAACTTTCACGGCTCGCGAAAAAGGCCGTCCGGATCGCAGCAGCCTGGCGACGTTGGTCGCGAAACATCGGCGTAACCGGGGACGCATGCCATTGACATCCCGTTCACCGCCTCCAGAATTCTTTATGGGAGCGCTCCCACCCCCTCTCTCCCTTGCTTGATCCGATGCGGAGCCATCACCAGCGAATTCGCATCGATCCCCACTCACGGAGGCCCATTTCATGCATTTGTTCCCCAGTAAAGCGGGAGCGCTCCCACGCTTCCGGAGACGGATCGCCGCGCTGGCGCTGCTCAGCCTGGCGGCCGGGACGACCACCGCCCTGGCGGCCTCTCCGGCCCTCGCCGCCGTCGCCTGCGACGTGACGTACACCACCAACGACTGGCAGGGCGGTTTCACCGCCAGCGTGTCCGTCAAGAACCTGGGCGACCCGCTGACCGGCTGGACCCTCGGGTTCAGTTTCCCGACGACCGGCCAGAGGATCTCCCAGGGCTGGAGCGCCACCTGGGCGCAGAGCGGCCAGGCCGTCACCGCCCGGAACCTCGACTGGAACGGCAACCTGGCCACCGGAGCCTCGACCAGCATCGGCTTCAACGGCACCTGGTCCGGTTCCAACCCCAAGCCGGCCGCCTTCACGGTCAACGGCACCACCTGCGGGGGGACCCCCGTCAACCAGCCGCCCACCGCGAGCGTCACCGGCCCGGCGGCCGGGGCCACCTTCGCCGCGCCCGCGACGGTGCCGATCACCGCCAACGCGGCCGACAGCGACGGCACCGTCTCCAAGGTCGACTTCTTCAACGGCAGCACGCTGCTGGGCACCGACACCACCGCGCCGTACGCCTACAACTGGACGGGTGTCGCCGCCGGGAGCTACTCCCTCACCGCGAGGGCGACCGACGACAAGGGCGCGGCCACCACCTCCTCCCCGGTGGGGATCACCGTCACCGCCGACTCGGCCCCCGCCGTGGTCGTCACCCCGGCCACGGTCGCCGTCCCCGAGGGCGGCTCGGCCGACCTCTCGGTCAAGCTCTCCAAGGCCCCGTCCGCGAGCGTCACGGTGGCGACCGCGAGGACGAGCGGCGACACCGACCTCACCGTCGCCTCCGGCGCGTCGCTCACCTTCACCACCGCCAACTGGAACACGGCCCAGACGGTACGGGTCGCGGCGGCCGAGGACAGCGACCAGGCCTCCGGCAGCGCCGAGTTCACCTCCACCGCCTCCGGCCACACCTCGGCCAAGGCGACCGCCACGGAGGTCGACAACGACTCGGGCGGCGGGGACAACGAGTACATCCAGCGCTTCATCACGATGTACAACAAGCTCAAGGACCCGGCGAACGGCTACTTCTCGCCGCAGGGCGTGCCCTACCACTCCGTCGAGACCTTCATGGTCGAGGCGCCGGACCACGGGCACGAGACCACCTCCGAGGCCTACAGCTACTACCTGTGGCTGGAGGCGGCGTACGGCAAGGTGACCGGCGACTGGAGCAAGTTCAACGACGCCTGGGCCTCGATGGAGAAGTACATCATCCCGGCCACCGCCGACCAGCCGACCAACGCCAACTACAACCCGTCCAAGCCCGCCACCTACGCCGGTGAGTGGGACGACATCAAGCAGTACCCGTCCAAGCTGGACAACGGCGTGAGCGTCGGCGTCGACCCGATCGCCAACGAGCTGAAGACGGCGTACGGCACCAGTGACGTCTACGGCATGCACTGGCTGCTGGACGTGGACAACACCTACGGTTTCGGCCGCTGCGGGGACGGGACCACCAAGCCCGCGTACATCAACACCTACCAGCGCGGCCCGGAGGAGTCGGTCTTCGAGACCATCCCGCAGCCGTCCTGCGACACCTTCAAGCACGGTGGCCCGAACGGGTTCCTGGACCTGTTCACCGGCGACAGCGCCTACGCCAAGCAGTGGAAGTACACCAACGCCCCCGACGCCGACGCCCGCGCCGTCCAGGTCGCCTACTGGGCGCACACCTGGGCCACCGAGCAGAACAAGGCCTCGCAGGTCTCGGCCACGGTGGCCAAGGCCGCGAAGATGGGCGACTACCTGCGCTACGCGATGTACGACAAGTACTTCAAGAAGCAGGGCTGCACCAGCACCTCGTGCGCGGCCGGAACCGGCAAGGACAGCTCGGCCTACCTGCTGAGCTGGTACTACGCCTGGGGCGGCGCCTACGACACCTCCGCCGGATGGGCCTGGCGGATCGGCTCCAGCCACAACCACTCCGGCTACCAGAACCCGATGGCCGCGTGGGTGCTGTCCAGCGTGGACGCGCTCAAGCCCAAGGGCGCGACCGCCGTGCAGGACTGGACCACCAGCACCAAGCGGCAGCTGGAGTTCTACCGCTGGCTGCAGTCGACCGAGGGCGCGATCGCCGGTGGCGCCACCAACAGCTGGCAGGGCCACTACGCGGCCCCGCCGTCGACGCTGCCCACCTTCTACGGGATGGCGTACGACTGGCAGCCGGTCTACCACGACCCGCCGTCCAACCAGTGGTTCGGCTTCCAGGCGTGGTCGATGGAGCGGGTCGCGGAGCTGTACTACGCGACCGGCAACGCCGACGCCAAGCTCGTGCTGGACAAGTGGGTCAAGTGGGCCACCGACAACACCACGATCAACGCCGACGGGACCTACCAGATCCCCTCGACGCTGGTGTGGACCGGCCAGCCCGACACCTGGAACCCGAACAACCCCGGCCCCAACTCCGGCCTGCACGTGAGCATCAGGGACTACACGACCGACGTGGGCGTGGCGGGCTCGTACGCCAAGGTGCTGATGTACTACGCGGCCAAGTCCGGCGACGCCACGGCCAAGACGGTCGCCAAGGGCCTGCTCGACGGCATGTGGCGGAACAACCAGGACGCCAGGGGCGTGTCGGTCCCCGAGACCAAGGCCGACTACCGGCGCCTCAACGACCCGGTCTACGTGCCCCCGGGCTGGACCGGCAAGATGCCCAACGGCGACACGATCAACTCCAGCTCGACCTTCATGTCCATCCGGTCCTTCTACAAGAACGACCCGGACTGGCCGAAGGTGGACGCCTACCTGAAGGGCACCGGCCCCGCGCCGACCTTCAACTACCACCGGTTCTGGGCGCAGGTGGACGTGGCCGTCGCCCTCGCCGAGTACGGCCGCCTCTTCCCCTGATTTCCCGCTGACCTCCCGCTGACCCCCCTCTGATCGTCCTCGGGTCCGGCCCTCCCTCGGGCCGGACCCGAGCCCGACCTGAGCCTGGCCCGAGTCCGGGCCGGGCCCGACCCCCCTGAGACCTCGGGGCGTGGCGGTACCCCTGACCTGCCGCCACGCCCTGAGCACCACCTCCGAGAGGCGCACCCCCCGATGAAGAGATCCCTGGCGGCGCTCGCGCTGCTGGCGCTGGCGGCCCTACCGGTGACGGTTCCCGCCACCGGCGCCCAGGCCGCGGCGCCCGCCTTCGCGTACGGCGAGGCGCTGCAGAAGTCCATCTGGTTCTACGAGGCCCAGCAGTCGGGGACGCTGCCGAGCTGGAACCGCGTCGGCTGGCGCGGCCCCTCCGGGCTCACCGACGGCCAGGACGCCGGGCTCGACCTGACCGGCGGCTGGTACGACGCGGGCGACCACGTCAAGTTCGGCCTGCCGATGGCGGCGAGCGCGACGATGCTGGCCTGGGGCGCGGTGGAGTACCGCGACGCGTACGCCTCCTCCGGGCAGCTCACCCACCTGCTGAACAACCTCAAGTTCGTCAACGACTACTTCATCAAGGCCCACCCGTCGGCGAACGTGCTGTACGGGCAGGTCGGCAACGGCGGCAGGGACCACGCCTGGTGGGGCCCGGCCGAGGCGATGCAGATGGAGCGGCCCGCGTACAAGATCGACGCCTCCTGCGGCGGGTCGGACCTGGCCGGGGAGACGGCCGCGGCGATGGCGGCCTCGTCGATCGTCTTCCGCCCGACAAATCCGACTTATGCCGACACCCTGGTGACGCACGCCAAGCAGCTCTACACCTTCGCCGACACCGTGCGGAAGAAGTACAGCGACTGCATCACCGACGCTTCGGGCTACTACCAGTCGTGGAGCGGCTACAACGACGAGCTGGTCTGGGGCGCCATCTGGCTGCACCGGGCCACCCAGGACGCCTCCTACCTGGCCAAGGCCGAGTCGTACTACGACAACCTCGGCACCGAGCCGCAGTCCACGACCAAGTCCTACAAGTGGACGATCGCCTGGGACGACAAGTCCTACGGCGCCTACGTGCTGCTGAACAAGCTGACCGGCAAGCAGAAGTACCTCGACGACGCCAACCGCTGGCTCGACTTCTGGACGGTCGGGGTCAACGGGCAGCGGGTGAGGTACTCCCCCGGCGGGCAGGCCGTGCTCGACCGGTGGGGCTCGCTGCGCTACGCGGCCAACACCTCGTTCGCGGCGCTGGTCCACTCGGACTCGATCACCGACGCGACACGTAAGGCGAGATATCACGACTTCGCGGTCAGGCAGATCAACTACGCGCTCGGCGACAACCCGCGCAACTCCTCGTACGTGATCGGGTTCGGCGCGAACCCGCCGAAGAACCCGCACCACCGCACCGCGCACGGCTCGTGGACCGACCAGATGACCAACCCGGTCGAGACCCGCCACACCCTGTACGGCGCCCTCGTCGGCGGCCCGCCCGACCCCGACGACGCCTACACCGACAGGCGCGACGACTACGTGATGAACGAGGTCGCCACCGACTACAACGCGGGCTTCACCAGCGCCCTCGCCCGCCTCTACCGCGAGTACGGCGGGGCCCCGGCCGCGAACTTCCCCGCCGCCGAGACCCCCGACGGTCCCGAGATCTTCGTGGAGGCCGGGGTGAACGCCTCCGGCTCGGCGTTCACCGAGATCAAGGCCATCGTGCGGAACCAGTCGGCCTGGCCGGCCCGCCCGCTCGCCGACGGCTCGTTCCGCTACTACTTCACCCTCGACGGCACCACGACCGCGAGCCAGGTCTCCGTGACGTCCGCCTACAACCAGTGCAAGACGCCGACCGGGCCGACCCTGCTGTCCGGGAGGACGTACTACGTCACCGTCGACTGCTCGAACACCTCGATCGCCCCGGCGGGGCAGTCGCAGCACCGGCGCGAGGTGCAGTTCCGCATCGCCAGCACCGGGACGTGGGACCCGTCGAACGACTGGTCGTACACCGGCATCCCCACCACACCGGGCGCGACGCCGGCGCGGACGCAGAACATGACGGTCTACGCGGGGACGACGAAGATCTGGGGCAACCCGCCCGGCGACGAGCCTCCCCCGGAGGACGACACCGTGGCGCCGTCGCGGCCGGGCAAGCCCGCCGTCTCGGCGATCACCGGTAGCGGCGCCACCCTGACCTGGACGGCCTCGACCGACAACGTGGGCGTCAGCGGCTACGACGTCTACCGGGGGACGACGAGGGTCGCCACCTCCACCGGCACCTCGTACGCCCTCACCGGGCTGACCCCCTCGACGGCGTACACCGTGTCCGTGGTGGCAAGGGACGCGGCGGGCAACTCCTCCACCGCGTCCGAGAACACCGCGTTCACCACGACGACGGCCCCGGCGGGCGGCTGCACGGCCACGTACACGATCGGCAACAGCTGGCAGGGCGCCTTCCAGGGGAACGTCACCGTCACGAACGCGGGCACCTCGGCGATCACCGGCTGGACGGTGACCTGGCGGTTCCCCAACGGCCAGACGATCAGCCAGCTCTGGAACGGCACGCACACCCAGACGGGAGCGGACGTGTCGGTCAGGAACGTGAACTGGAACGGCTCCCTCGCCCCGAACGCCTCGGCGTCCTTCGGCTTCACCGCGAGCCAGAGCGGCACCAACGGCGTCCCCACCCCGGTGGACTGCACCACCGGCTGACCCCCCGCCGGCCCGCGCCCCGGGCCGGCGGCCCTCTCCGCACCCGCGGAACCCCCGGCGACCCGCACCGGTGATCCACATCGGCGATCCGGGACTCGCTCCCCCGTGTTCCCCCTTGTCCAGGCGTCCGTTCTCCCTTCCCCGGACGTCTTGCCGCCCCGGCCGGGCGCGACGACCCCTCCGCCCGGCCGGGCACTCCCCTAACCGAGGTAGGTCATGCGCATCAGACTGGCGCTGCTCGCGGCGCTCCTTCTCCCGTTCCTCGTCTCCATACCGCCCGCCCACGCCGCCGTGGGCCTCCGTGTGGACGGTACGCGGATCCTCGAGGCGAACGGCAACGCGTTCGTCATGCGTGGCACCAGCCACGCGCACACCTGGTACGCGACCCAGACCAGCTCGTTCGCGAACATCAAGTCGCTGGGCGCGAACACCGTCAGGGTGGTGCTCAGCGGCGGCCGGTGGACCGCCAACGGCGCCTCCGACGTGGCGAACGTCGTCTCGCTCTGCAAGCAGAACAAACTCATCTGTGTCCTGGAAAATCATGACACCACGGGGTACGGCGAGCAGAGCGGCGCGTACACCCTCGACCAGGCCGTGGACTACTGGATCAGCGTCAAGAGCGCGATCGTCGGCCAGGAGGACTACGTCGTCCTGAACGTCGGCAACGAGCCCATCGGCAACAACCCGACCACCCCCAACTGGACCCAGGCCACCACGGCCGCGATCACCCGGCTGCGGAGCAACGGGTTCCAGCACCTGATCATGGTGGACGCGCCCAACTGGGGCCAGGACTGGAACTTCACCATGCGCGACAACGCGGCCACGGTCGCCGCCGCCGACCCGCAGCGCAACACGGTCTTCTCCGTCCACATGTACGGGGTGTTCGACACGGCGGCCGAGGTCACCTCCTACCTGCAGGCGTTCCAGACGGCGGGACTGCCACTGGTGATCGGCGAGTTCGGCTTCAACCACTCCGACGGCAACCCCGACGAGGACACGATCATGGCCCAGGCGCAGGCCAGGGGGGTCGGCTACCTCGGCTGGTCGTGGAGCGGCAACGGCGGCGGCGTCGAGTATCTCGACCAGGTGACCAACTTCGACGTCACCCGCCTCACCACCTGGGGACAGCGCCTGTTCAACGGGGCGAACGGCATCGCGCAGACCTCCGTCGAGGCCACGGTCTACGGCGGCACCGGCACCCCCGACACCGAGGCGCCGACCCGGCCCGGCACGCCCGCCGCCTCGGACGTCACCTCGACCGGCGCCCGGCTGTCCTGGACCGCCTCCACCGACAACCGCGCGGTCACCGGCTACGACGTCTTCCGGGGAAGCACCAGGATCGGTTCGTCCGCGACCAACTCGATCACCCTGACCGGCCTCACCGCGCAGACCGCCTACACCGTCACCGTCGTCGCCCGCGACGCCGCCGGGAACACCTCGGCCGCCTCGGCGGCCACGACCTTCACCACCACCTCGACCCCGCCGAGCGGCTGCACCCCGACGTACCGCGTGGTCGGCCACTGGCAGGGCGGCTTCCAGGGCGAGGTCACCGTCCGCTGCACCGCGGCCGTCACCAGTTGGAGAGCCGTCCTCACCTACCCCTCCGGCGTGAACGTCAGCCAGTCGTGGAGCTCCACCCTCTCCGCGGCTCCCCCGGTCTTCACCTTCACCAACGCCGCCTGGAACGGTTCCCTCCCCGCCGGGGGATCCACCACCTTCGGCTTCATCGGCACCTGGTCGGGCACCGGCGCCCCGCCCGCCCCCACCGTCTCCTAGCCGTACGCCAACGCCGTACACCGACGCCGTACGCCGATGCCCCTCCCCCGCTCCCGGCGGCTCCGGCGTGCGACGGCGGCGGGACCGCCGTCACCGGCGGTCCCGCCGCGGCCCCGTGGCCGGTTCACACCGGCCGCGGGGCTTCCCCGTGCCGCGCCCGGATCAGATCGCGGGCGTGGTCAGGCGCTCGGGGGACACGTCAGTCGTCGAACCCGAAGCCGCCGCTGCGGCTCCTGTTCGACAGGTAATTGTTGTTGTTGTTGTGGTTGTTGATCCTGATCTTGACGCGGTGGTGGCCGCCGCCGTGCCGTCCCCAGCCGCCCCATCGGCCACAGCCCCCGCCGCCGCAGCAGCCGCGGCGACAGCCCCCGCCGCCCCAGGTCGGGAAGGCCGCCGCGGTGACCGCGGTGGTCGTCGCGGCGGCGCTCGCGGCGGTGGTCGCCGCACCCATACCGACAACCCCGCCGGTCAGCACCATGCTGAAAGCGAGTCCTGTGATGACACTCTTGAACTTGGGCATTGCTTTTCCCCTCGAAAGGTTCAATTACCCCGATTACCGACATTTCTGGATCAGTCGGAAACCATTAGCGATGGATAGATATGCCCCATCCCCGCTTGTCATACTTTCCTGCGATCTCTGCCCATAAACGATAATTCAATCCTTTTGCACTATTATCGTCGCCTTATGGGGATTATTAAACACTTACGAGTCGCTTTGTAGTGAAATGTCCCTTATGTGCCATCCAGGCCGGCACGGTGCCCTCAGGAGGAACGCGCCTCGACGCCGTGCTTCCGCAGCGTGGAGACCATCCAGCGCGAGAGGCGTACGTGGCCGGCGAGGGTGGGGTGGACGCCGTCGGGCAGCACCGCTCCGCGCCCCCAGCCCCGGCCGTGCGGGCCGAGGGGCTCGAACGGGTCGAGGAAGGGCACCTCCTGCCGGTCGGCGGCGAGCTGGACGGCCTCCCTCACCCCGTAGGCCCAGTGGGGGGCCTTCGTCATCCAGATCGGGCCGACCAGCACGATCCTGGTGTGCGGCCATCGCCGCCTGACCAGCTCCACCAGACGGACCGCCGCGTCCTCGACCCTCGCGGCCTCGATCCGGCGGTCGTTGCGCCCGCCGGAGATGATCAGCATGTCGGGCTCGGGACGCCAGGAGAGCTCCTTGACGAAGGAGTCCTGGAAGGTCCGGCCCACCCGGCCGGGGTTGACGAAGCCCGTCCCCCCGGCGCCGGCCGTGATCAGCTGCCAGCCCAGCTCCCGCGCGACCCTGGCCGCGTAGCCGTCCCACGCCCGTACGGGCCCCGACCCGACCGTGAAGCTGTCACCGACGATCATGACGAGCGGGGCGGGGAGCGGTGCGGTGACCGGAATTCCCGTACCGGCGGTCGGCGGCGTGGCCGCGCCCGCTCCAAGACTGCATCCCGAAATAGAGCAGGAAATCGCTACAAGAAAGGCGACCGCCAATGTCCACGGTCGTCTGCGTACGGGCGCGCGCATGCCACCTCGGGAAACGTCGGACTCCTGACATGATTGCAGATGTCCGCCGCCGAGCGCGGCTACTCCGTCTCATGAACATCACCGGACTCACGATTCCGGCCCGGCCCCGCCGGATCAGGACGGCGCCGTCCTGATCGCGACGGCTCCCTGCTGTCAGCTCACGTCCGAGGGGCCGACGGACCAGGTGTTGCAGTAGGCGATCCTGGCGTACTTCCAGCCCTGGTGGAGCCAGGCCGCGTAGTGCTCCCCGCTGCCGTGGTCGCGCCGGGGGTTGCCGTTCTGGTCGTCGCCGCGCCCGAACTCCGTCCGCAGGACCTCCTGCCAGCGGGCGTTGGTGACGCCCAGCGGCTCCCGTACGGTCCGGACGAAGGCCCCGGCGAGGCACTGCGCCTGCAGCTCGTGGCGGCGGGAGTGGGAGTCCTGGGCGGCACGGGACTTGTTGGAGACCTCCCACCACCAGGCTCCGCCGATACCGGCCATGTTCTGCACGTGGTGGGCGTACTCGTGGGCGAGCACGCTCAGGTAGGGCACGTGGTTCCTGGCGGGGTCGACGTCACCGCTCTGCTCGATCACGTGGCTCAGGCCGATGTACATGCCCCGGTTGGACGGGCAGTAGTAGGCGGAGGCGAACTTGTCGGGATAGGTCCCGCAGGGACCTCGTCCGGGACGGGACCAGTAGACCTTGCGCGCCGGGAGAAAGACCGCACCGGCCTGGGAGAACTTCGCCGACCACGCCCGCTCCAGGCAGTCGGTGACGGCGTTGAGGTAGGACAGCATGTCGCGGGGCTGGGTCGAGGGGCGCGGGGCGCGGCAGGTGGTCGGGCGCATCAGACCCGTGCCGTACAGCGGGTTGCGCTTGAGCCGGGCCGTGGTGTCCGAGCGCCGCATGTAGCGGAGGTCGACGGCCATGGTGCGCGCCGCGGCGACCGGGGCGATCTCGATGTCGCCCAGCGAGCCGAGGTTCAGCTTCTCCGGCGGGGTGAAGTCCGGCGTGGTGATCTCGGTGTCACCCGTCTGCCGGGGGGACGCGCCTCCCGTCGCCACCGGCGCGGTCCCGGGGCCCGCGGGCGCCTCGGCCTTCTCCCCACCGGCCAGACCGGCGATCACCACGACCGTGGCGAACGCCAGGGCGAGGACACCGAGCACGCCGAAGGCCAGCGGGTTCGACCCCCGTGGGCGCATGCGACCGCCTCTCCAAAGAGTGGATCTCCGGGCGGCAATCTAGCGGATATAACCACATATGCGTTTATGAGCCGGAAAAAATGGATACGCGGTCGGCCATCACGGGCCTGTGGATCTCGCTAAGCTCCCGACTCATGGCGGCATCTTTCTCGCACCGAGCGGTTCCCTCGCGCCCGGCGGCCTCCCCGCACCGGGTCGCCTCCCCGCGACGGGCGGCCTTCCCGCGCAGGGCGGCCTTCCCGCGCAGGGCCGCCGGGAGCCTGGCCGCGACGGCCATCCTCGCGCTGGCACTCGGCGCGTCCCCTGCCCTCACGTCCCCGGCCCTGGCGAGCGCCCCTGCCGCCGAGTCCCCCTGGACCGCGCAGACCACGCAGGTCGCCCAGGCCGCGCAAACCGGGCAGGACGTGCAAACCGAGCAGGCCGCGCAGGCCGGCAAGGTGACGAGCACGACGGTCCAGCTGGAGCTCCGGCAGGACGGCGTGCTCCACGTCAAGGAGGAGGTCGTCTTCGAGGGTGACGCGCCGTCGCGTGGCCTCGTCGACCGGATCCGCTACGACGACGGCAACGACCGCCTCTACCGGATCGCCAACCTCAAGGGCGACGCCACGCTGACCGGCGAGACCATCACCCTCAAGGGCGCGGGAAACGCCACTTTGGAGTACGACGTCCAGGGCGCCGTCACGCCGCTGGCCGACGCCCAGGAGCTGCGGTGGTACGCGGTGGGCGCCTGGTCCGTCCCGGTCGAGCAGGCGAAGGTCAGCGTGAGCGGGCCGGCCACGATGCAGAACCTGTCGTGCTTCGCCGGCCCCCTGAGCTCGGCGATCGCCTGCACCGAGGCCTCCATGGACCACACGGGCGTCACCGCCGAGTTCGGCCAGCAGGACCTCGGCACCGGCGAGGTGCTCACCGTGGTCGTCGGTTACCCCACCGGCGCCACCAAGGGCGCGCCGATCCTGGAGCGCCGCTTCGAGCTGTCCAACGCCTTCACCCTGAACGCCGTCACCGGCGGCGCGCTGGCCGGCCTGCTGCTCCTGATGCTCGGCGGCCTCGGCCTCCTCTACTGGACCCGGGGCCGCGACGCCCGCGTGGTCGGCCACGAGTCCGGCTCGCTCAGCGGTGTCGAGAACGGCCACTTCGCCCCGCCGGACGGCGTCCGCCCCGGCCAGATCGGCACCCTCATGGACGAGCAGGCCGACGTGATCGACGTGACCGCCACGATCGTCGACCTGGCCGTCCGCGGCTACCTCAGGATCGACGAGCAGCCCCGGCAGACGTACGAGACGCCCGACTGGAGGCTGGTACGAATGCCCGCCGCCCAGGTCACCTCGCTGATGCCCTACGAGCGGGAGCTCCACGACGCCATCTTCGACGGCCGTGACACGGTGCTGCTCTCGGAGCTGCAGGGATCGTTCGGGGCCAAGCTCGGCAAGGTCCGCGAGGCGCTCTACCGCGACGTGGTCACGCAGGGCTGGTTCGCCCGCCGCCCCGACACCGTCCGCACCCGCTGGACGACCATGGGCGTGGTCCTCACCGCCCTCGGCGTCCTCGCCACCGTCGCGCTGGCCTGGTTCACGACGTACGGGCTGCTCGGTCTGGCTCTGATCATCGCCGGTGCCGCCCTGGCCGTGGGCGGCCAGTACATGCCCGCCAAGACCGCCAAGGGCGCGGGCGCCCTCGCTCACACCCTGGGCTTCAGGGAGTATCTGTCCGGCGCCGACATCGGCGCGGACGTCCCGGTGGCCCAGCGGGTGGAGCTGTTCTCCCGCTACCTGCCCTACGCGGTGATCTTCGACAGCGTCGACCGCTGGGCCCGCGTGGTCTCCTCGGTCACCGGCAACGGCCAGCAGGCCGACCACCTGTACTGGTACCACGGCCCGGCCGAGTGGGACCTGTCCAGGTTCGCCGACTCGATGCGGACCTTCACCATGACCACCTCGGGGGCGATCTCCACCACCCGCCAGTTCCGTTCGCTGTAGGCGACCTGCGGGTTCAGCGGCTCAGCGGCTCAGCGGCCGGTCTCCCGGGGAATCACCCGGAGACCGGCCCGCTCAGGCGGATCTCGCCCACGGGACGCCCCCCGCCGAGCAGGACCCCGGCGGCGAGCTCGTCGAGCTCGGGGGCCTCGAAGCCGAGGGCGGTCAGGGCCGCGACGGTGACCGGGACCCGGGCGCGCTGGCCACCGTCCTCGATCTTGACGGTTCCCGAGCGCCCGTCGGCGAAGACGAAGGCGTCGAAGGCCTCGGCCCCGGCCTTGACCAGCAACCCGGGGACCGCCCGCATCAACCGGGCCTCGGGGCGGGTGGTACCGGACGTCCACTCGGGGTGGGCGCGGAAGGCGTCGGCGACGCGGCGCTCCGGGGTGTCCTCGCCGGCCCGGACGAGGGCGCGGAACGCCCGCGTCACGCCCAGCATCGAGACGAAGAACAGCGGTGCGCCGCAACCGTCCACCCCGCTGGCCGCGACACGCTCGCCGGTCAGCTCCTCGACCGTGGCGCGCACGGCCCGCTGCAGCGGATGCGCCGGGTCGAGGTAGGTCGCCGGCGGCCAGCCGTTGACCACGCAGGTGGCGAGCATCGCCGCGTGCTTGCCCGAGCAGTTCATGTAGACCCTGGCCCGGCCCCCTCCGGAGCGCAGCACCTCGTCGCGGGAGGCGACGTCCTCGGGCAGGTCCTCCGGGCAGCCGAGCGCCCCCTCGTCCAGCCCGGCCCCGGCCAGGATCCTCCGTACCCCGTCCACATGGAACGGCTCCCCCGCGTGGCTCGCGCACGCCAGCGCGAGCAGCTCACCCTCCAGGGTGAGCCCGGCGCGGACCATGGCGAGCGCCTGCAGGGGCTTCATGGACGAGCGCGGCGAGACCAGCGCGTCCACCTCTCCGTGGACCCTCACCAGCGACCCGTCGGCGGCCACGGCGAGCATCCGCGCCCGATGGGTGGACTCCACGAACCCCGAGCGGACAACCTCGACCAGCAATGACTCAGCAGACACCTTTGTCTCCTTTCGTCCGAAGTCTAGGGATGGCCTGGGGCGCGGGATGATGGGGGCATGCGTGCGGTCGTACAGCGGGTGAGTTCCGCGTCGGTGGTGGTGGACGGCGTGACGGTCGGGGCGATCGACGAGCCGGGGCTGCTGGTCCTGGTCGGTGTGACCCACACCGACACGCGCGCCGAGGCGGCCAGGCTCGCCGCCAAGCTCTGGGGCCTGCGGATCCTCTCCGGCGAGAAGTCCTGCTCCGACGTCGGCGCGCCCCTGCTGGTGGTCAGCCAGTTCACCCTGTACGGCGACACCCGCAAGGGACGCCGCCCGACCTGGCAGGCCGCCGCCCCGGGCCCGGTCGCCGAACCGCTGGTGGAGGCGGTCTGCGCCGAGCTTCGCGGGCTGGGCGCCCGCGTGGAGACGGGGGTGTTCGGCGCCGACATGAAGGTCGGCCTGACCAACGACGGCCCGATCACCCTGGTCCTGGACATCTGAGCCGCCCGAGGCTCCGCGCACGCGCCCCGGGAAGGTCGGAGCAGCCCTGGGACCGTTCCCGGAAGCCCGGAACCGGTCCGGAACCGTGTCCCGGAAGCCCGGAACCGGTCCGGAACCGTGTCCCGGAAGCCCGGAACCGGTCCGGGACCGTGACGGTGGCATCCGGGAAAACCGGGATGGACCGCCCGGAACGCGACGCCGCCGGGTGTGAACCCTCGGGTGCCAGGCGTAGGTGTGGGTGCCGGCCCGTCAGCGGATGCGGCGGCGCAGGCTCGGGTCGATCTGGACGTTGCGCCCGGCGTCCGGCGGCACGATGACCTCCTGGGACGCGGCCACCCCCCCGGCCTCCAGCGTGGTGTCCACCGGCACGGTCCGCTTCACCAAGGCCAGCGCGACCGGGCCCAGCTCGTGGTGGCGCGCCGAGCTCCCCACGAAACCGACCTCCGTGCCGTCGAGCGTCACCGGGGTGCCGTGCTTGGGCAGGGTGTCGACGCTGCCGTCCAGGTGCAGGAAGACCAGGCGACGCGGCGGGTGGCCCAGGTTGTGCACGCGGGCCACGGTCTCCTGGCCCTTGTAGCAGCCCTTGTTGAGGTGGAGGGCCGAACCGATCCAGCCCACCTCGTGCGGGATCGTCTTGTGGTCGGTCTCGAAGCCCAGGCGGGGGCGGTGCCCCTCGATCCGCAGCGCCTCGTACGCCCAGAGCCCGGCGAGGCCCAGCCCGAGCCGCCCGGCCAGCAGGTCGCGCGGGAGCAGGATGTCACGCCCGACGGCGACGGCGCCCTCGGGCAGGTCGGGGTGCGCCTCCCCCGCCACGGAGACCACGGCGTAGCGGTCCGTCACGTCGGCGACCTCGACCCTCAGCATGAACCGCATCTTGTCGAGGAACGCGGTCACCTCCGCGCCGGTGCCCGGCTCGACGTGGGCCCACACCGCCTCGCCGTCGTCGACGAGGACGAGGTGGTGCTCCACCCTGCCCTGGGCGTCCAGCAGCAGCGTCTCGGTGGGCCGCCCGGGTTCGAGGTCGTCGAGTTTCTGCGAGCTGAGGCTGTTGAGCCAGCTCAGACGGTCGGGCCCGGAGATCCGGACGACCTCGCGGTTGCTCCGGTCGACCATCGCCTCTCCGGCGAGCAGCGCGCGCTGCTCGGCGAACGGGTCGCCGTAGTGTCCGGCGACGTCGGCGTCGGGGGTCTCAGCCGCGACCGCGCCGGGAGTGTCCAGCAGAGGGCTTCGCATGGACACAGCCTACGAGGCCCCGCCAAGGAGAGCGGCAGCGGCTCTTCCCCGGGCGGGTCCACGGCCGTACGGCACACCCCGGCACGATCCCCCGGTGACCGGGCGACGTACTCCGGCGGCGGTCTCCTCGCCTGTTCAGCGGCAGTTGCGGCAGCGGCCGAAGACCGTCAGGTGGTGCACGTCGGTGAGGAACCCGAGCTTCTGGTCGAGGTTGGTGACGAAGTTGTCCACCAGGTCGGGGCTGACCTCGCTGATCTCCCCGCAGCCACGGCAGACCAGATGCACGTGATCGGCCTCGGCCGTCAGGTGGTAAGTGGGGGCGCCGTGCCCGAGATGGGAGTGGGTGACCATGCCGAGCTCCTCAAGGAGCTCAAGGGTCCGGTAGACGGTTGATATGTTCACCCCGCGCGCGGTCTCCCGCACCCGGTTGCAGATCTCCTCTGGGGTGGCGTGCTCGCAGGCTTTGACCGCCTCAAGCACCAGCTGGCGTTGCGGAGTGACCCGGTAACCGCGCGCCCGCAGTTCCTCATGCCACGACGTCTCGGTCATACCGAGAGTCTATGAGCACCAGGACTCTCCTCGTCGTTTTACGGTCCGAGAGACCGGAGGTGGGGATCACTGCCGCCGGAATACGAGAAGCACGGCCGCCATCATCGCGAACCGTATGCGGAGCCGAGGTCGGAGCGGATATCTTCGGCAGCCCTGTTCCGGCTGTCACATCAGAAAACGGGGGCGCAGGCGTTGGAGAGGCCCAAAGCCACCTGGCTGCTGTACGCCTCCGCCTCGGGGGAGCAGGTGGTCAGCAAAGAGATTCACAAGCTCCTGGAAGGCGGGCCGCCCCTCAAGGAACTCGGGGCGTTGATGTCACGAATCCAGTTCGGGACACACCTGCCCCGCGACATCGGCTCGCTGGGCAAAGGACTCCACGAAGCCCGGCTGAGCCACACGGGGATCGGATACCGCCTGTACTACGCGCGCGGCCCGCAGGAGGAACACATACTCCTGGGGCTGGCCTTCCACAAGAAAGGGGGCCAGGGTGCTCAAGATCGAGTCATCGCGCTCGCCAGGAAGCGGCCGGCCGACTGGCTGCGGAGAATATAAGGTTAAGCCGATACGAGGAGGTCGACCGTGATGGATCCCAACGTCGCCGAGCTGCTCGGCATCGATCTGAGCGATCCCGGCGTCCGGCGGGAGAACGCCGCCATCGACCGCGACATGCGACTCATCGAGAGTCTCGTGGAGCTTCGCAGAGCCCAGGGGCTCACCCAGGCCCAGGTCGCGGAGCGGATGGGCCGCAGCCAGCCCTCGGTGTCGGACTTCGAGCGGCTGGGTGGCGACCCGCATCTGTCGACCGTTCGACGCTACGCGCTGGCGGTCGGGGCGTCCGTGCATCACGTGGTCCGCTCAACCGTGGTCACCGGCGCGACGACGCAGGCGGCACCCGTGTTCGTCGTCTCGACGGACGGCCCGAAGGAGACCACGTTCGCCGCCGGACTCGAGATCTCCACGCGTGGCATCGGCGGAGAGCGGAAGGTGACCGCGTAGTGCAGGCGTTCATCGTGCTGTGCGACTCGGCCCAACGCGACCAGGCGACCGGCAAAATGCACATGCTGGGCGCCGACTGGTCCCTGGCCGACTCTTCCACGCCTCCGATGACGGTCGCGGTGTTCCTCCGCATCCCCTGGGAGCAGGCGACGTCACCGCGCCCTTTCACTCTCCGGCTGGTGGATGACGAGGACAAGCCCGTGATCGCCGCGCGGGACGGGGAGAGCTTCCCGGTCGAGCACCGGGGCGAGTTCGGCATCACCCAGGAACCGGGCCCCGACGACTTCATCCGGATGACCGACATCCACAGCAGCTTCGCCATCAGTGTCACCCCGTTCCAGCTGAAGGCCGGTCGCCGCTACGAGTGGAAGCTGGACGTCGACGGGCGGGAGCTGGCGTGCGCCGACTTCGCGATACGCCCGATCCTCCCTCCCCGCCGAAGAACCGGTTTGACCTCGACGCGCGCAACGCCCTCACCGGCTCGACACGCCGTCCGGCCCCGGCTTCACTTCTTATAGATGGATGGCACCGTTCATCTATGGCAAGTTCCTCGCTTTCGGCGACCGCTTCGGTACCGAAAGTGCCGACGTTCGTTCAGGGTGCCGGCCGCGCGGGCGGGCGGGGCCGGTCGTGCGGTGTCCTGCTGGTTCCTCGTCGAGCCGCGTCAGGGCCGGTCAGAAGGCTGCATCCGGCCGGCTGTGGCGGGCGGGAAAATACATTTGCCCTGGGGGCCCGGAGTTTCATAACGTACAGGCACGCCGAAAGGAGGTGGTCCGAACGATGGTTGCTCATAGTTGGGCTAGCGAGGTGGCTGTCCGCTAGGACGCCGCGACCGGACTCTGTCCGGGCGTCTGGCGACGTTCGGCGAATCCACGACAATCACCGGAACCCCGGGCCGCCGGAGGCGGGCGATCCCGCCTGTAGTCCACCGGCCCTCCTGCGAAGCAGGGGGAAGTGGCCCGGGGTTCTTCCCTTTCCAGCGCCTTCCTCCTCGATCACCTCGCTTCCGCGAGGTTATCTTCCGGCTTCCGCGAGGTCCCCCTCCGGAAGCCGCCCCTCCCTCACGAAACCGTCTCCCTCCGGCGGGACCGCCCCTCTTCACAGGTTTCACGAAGCGGTACATCCCCGTCGCGACCCCACAGAACCGCCTTCTCACCGCGGGGTCGCGCCGGCCGTCACTCCTGGAAGCGGGGGTTGGCGCAGTGCAGCGGGCGCTCACCGCCGAGAACCCTCACGATGTCCTCGCAGATCATCCGGGTGTGGTTGATCTCGGTGTCGTAGGTCCCCGAGCCCAGGTGAGGGGTGAGCACCACGTTGTCCATGTCGGCGAGCGGGTGGGCCGGGTCGAGCCGGTCCCCGGCGAACCGGTCGAGGGCCGCGCCGCCGAGATGGCCCGCCCTCAGGGCCCCGACAAGCGCGTCCATGTCGTGCAGGGCCGCGTCCGCGGTGTTGACGAAGATCGATCCGGGCTTCATCGCGGCGAACTCCGCCGCCCCGACCAACCGGCCCGTGGACGCGGGCGCGTGCACGGAGACGACGTCGGCCTGGGTCAGCAGGAGGTCGAGCCCGTACCGGTTCTCCGCCGCCTCGGGGTCGTGGACCATGACGCGCATGCCCAGCCCCTTCATCCGCCAGGCCACCGCACGGCCGACCGCCCCGTAACCGATCAGGCCGACGGTACGGCCCGCGAGCTCCCACGCGCGGTGGCGCCGGTAGGAGGCCATGCCCTGCCGGATCTCCCTGTCGCCGACCGCCACCCGGCGGGTCACCGCGAGGATCAGGGCGAGGGTGAGCTCGGCGACCGCGTCTGCGTCGCGTCCGGGAGCGCAGACGACGGGGATGCCCTTCGCCGTGGCGGCCGGGAGGTCCACGTTCCCCGCCTCGCTGCGGGCGCAGCCCACCACCAGCAGGGGAAGGTCCAGGACGGGACCGGCGACCTCGTCGGACTCGGTGATGAGGATGCGCGCGCCGGTGTCCGAGAGTTGCCGGGCGAGCTCGGCCGCCTGGTGGGGAGGGTGGTCGGCCGGGTCGTAGTGGACGTCGATCAACTCTCTCAGGCGGTTCCACTCTTGACCTCGCATCGGCGCCAGTACGAGTGCTCGTGGTTTCACCGCGCCTCCTTTTTCAGGAAATTTTGGTATCTGGGAGCTTTCCACGAACACCACGATCGGTCTCGACAGTGATCGGACCGTCATCAACCGGCCCACCGGCTCCTCCCGCTTCCCGTTTCCCACCGGAAGAAGGGGCCCGGTCCCAGCGGGCCCCAGTCGGAGGGAAAGGCCACGGCGAGGAGAAGGCCCCGCCGGAAAGGGGTCCTCGGCCCATGTCCGGCCGGCCGACACGGGCCATGCGCCGGATCACCACCCCCACCGGATCCGGCCGGGTCTGTACGCGGGCGGCGTGACGGCCGGGGAGGAGCGGGACTCAGCCGGTCAGTGCTCGCCTCGGGCGGGGACGCCGAGGGCCGCGCAGGCGTCACGGTAGAGGCGGACGACCTCCATACGGACCTGGGCGCGTTCGGTCAGCGTGCCGCTCCAGGGAACCCGTACCGTGACGTCCCGCCCGCCGACCACGGCGGCGAACTCGATCGCCTCGGCGTCGACGCCGGTCGTCGTCGCGGCGGTGGCCTCGGGCTGCCCGCCGAGACCCCTGCAGATCAGCAGCGCGTCATCGGCGTGGTCGTCGTTCATGTGGCGCTTGATGGCCTCGACTACGTCGGGGGTGAAGGGGGTGCTCATGCTCAGAGGGTAGCCAGCGCCCCCGCCCCACCTCGTCGCGGGCACCTGGCGGAGACCCCGCCCCCGGGCGCGACCTCACATCCCGAGACATCCCGAGACATCCCGAGCGCGAACCTCACACCACGTCGGGTACGAAGTCACCGACCCGCTTGAGCTCGGCCGAGATGTGGGACTGGAGCTGCTGTCCCATGGCCGCCATGTCGTACGCCCACATCAGGTTGCCGTTGACCAGCCCGTAGAGGCGGTGGCCCGCCGTGTACTCCTTGGCGGTCGCGGTGCGGGCCACCACGTCGGTCTGAAGCTCGATCTTGTTGAAGACCACCTCACCGACGTAGATCTCCACGATGCCCGTGGGGTGTGACAGGCACACCTCAAGCTGGCGGTTCGGAAGCTGGCGCCAGAAACCGGTCTCCGTGCCCAGCGGGCGGACCTTGCCGCCCGCCTCGTCGAGCAGCCAGGTGCGGCTGGTGTAGGTCAGGAACGGCTTGCCGTTGTGACCGAAGACGATCTCCTGGCCGAAGTTGAAACTCTCGATCGTCGGATATCCCCCGACCCCGGCGCCTTCCCATCGGCCCACGAGGAAGGCGATCGGCTCAAGATCGGGATGCAGTTCGGGAACGTCCATGGAAACGAGCCTAGGGCCGCTCCGGTATGGTTCGCGCCGGTGACACCGGGCCGCATAGGCTTCGAACATGGCACGATCACTGGTGATCAAGGTTACCGCAGGCGAAGACTCACCTGAGCGCTGCAATCAGGCGTTCACGGTGGCCGCGGCGGCGTTGGCGAGCGGGGTTCCCGTCTCCCTGTGGCTGACGGGCGAATCCGCCTGGTTCGCCCTTCCCGGCCGGGCGAAGGAGTTCACCCTCCCGCACGCGGCCCAGCTCGGCGACCTGCTCGACGCGGTGCTCGCGGGGGGCAAGGTGACCCTGTGCACGCAGTGCGCGTCCCGGCGGGACATCGCGGTCGACGACGTGATCGAGGGCATCCGCATCGCGGGCGCCCCCACCTTCGTGGAAGAGGTGCTGGGCGAGGGCGTCCAGGCCCTCGTCTACTGAGACTGAGACCTCCGTAACACCGCCCACCGATCCCGCGGCCGTCGAACCACCGGCCGCCCGGCGAGGCCGGGCGTCCGGAGCCGGTCTCCCGCCTCTCGCGCCGGTGAGACGCCGCCGAGCTCGGACGGGCCGCCCCTGCCGGTGGGACGCCCCCGTCAACGAGACGTCCCCATCAACGAGACGTCCCGTCAGCGGGGCGCCTCCATCGGCGGGACGCCCCCGTCGGTGACGCCTTCATGTGGGAGACGTCCCCGCCGGCAGGGCCGTACGTGATCAGTGGGGCAGCACCGCGGCCAGACGTTCCCCACGGAGACGGTCGAACCAGGTGTCGTCGATCGGCGGCAGCTGGGCACCCACCGCCCAGGTGAGCAGCAGGTCGGCGAGGCCGGGGTTGCGGGCGAGCGCGGGACCGTGCAGGTAGGTGCCGACGATCTTGCCGGTGTAGCAGCCCTCGGTGCCGTCGCCGTTGCCCGTGCCGACCGCCGTACGCGCCAGCGGCCGGATCCCGGCCCCGAGCCGGGTGACGCCCATGTGGTTCTCGAAGCCGGTCAGCGTCGGGATGCCGAGCGCCGGGTCCGCCTCCCCGGCCAGCTCGCCGACGGCCCGGCCCTGGCCGCGCCCGCTGGAGATGTCGATCAGGCCGATGCCGTCGACCGGCTGGCCCTCCTCGCCGCCGAACGTGGTGCCGATGATCTGGTAGCCCGCGCACACGGCCAGCAGGGCCGCGCCCCGCTGGACGGCCCGGTGCAGGCCGCCGTCGCGCCGGAGCCTCTCCGAGGCCAGGATCTGCGGCCGGTCCTCACCGCCGCCGATGAGGTAGATGTCGCCGCCCTCGGGAACCGGGTCGGCCGAGCGCACGTGCACGGTCTCGACCGGGATGCCCCGGCGCTGGGCGCGCTGCTCCAGGACCAGGACGTTGCCCTGGTCGCCGTACGTGCTCAGTAGGTCCGGATAGATCCAGACAAGGCGCAGGGCGCTGTCAGACTGCACGACCGAACTCCGATCGGATCTGCTGGAAGGCGGTGTAGTTGGCGATCACGTCGACCTTGCCCGGCGGCTGCGCGGCGAGCGCCTGCTCGAACGAGTCCGCCAGCTGGAACGGCACGTCCGCCACGTCGAGCCGGAGCGCGAGGTCGAGCCGCCGCTCACCGGCCACGAAGACCGGCCTGCCGCGCAGCACCCGGTAGTCGACGTCCCACAGCCATGAGGTGTCACGGCCGTCGGGCCCCTGGGCGTTGACCGACAGGATCACCGGAAGCGAGGAGTCGAGCACGTCGAACGCCTCCAGCCATCCGGCCGGGTTCTTGGCGAGCAGCAGCCGGGCGTGCCGGCCGTCGCGCTCCACCGTGGTGTACCGGCCGGCGACCGACCTGACCTCGCGCAGCCGGGGCAGCGCCCGGTCGACGGGCAGGCCGAACACCTCGGCGGTGGCCAGCGCGATCGCCGCGTTGGCCCGGTTGGCGCGCCCGGGGAGCTGGATGTCGAGCACCCAGCGCCGCCCGCGCGGGTCGATCACCGCGTCGTCGTCGAGGACCCAGGACGGCTCCGGCCGCCGGAAGGTGCACTCACGGCAGGCCCAGTCGTTCTCCCCCGCCTGCGCGGGGGCACCGGCGCCGGCGCTGCCGGGCGGGACGTACTCCATGCCCTTGCGGTCGAGGGGGCCGCCGCACTCGGGGCAGCACCAGGAATCTTCCTTCCACGGCTGCCCGGCCGACACCCAGGTGACCGAGGCGGCGGTGGAGGCGCCCCAGGCGACCAGTGGGTCGTCGGCGTTCGCGATCACGTGCGTGTTCCTGCCGGCCAGCGCCCGCCGCCACTTCTGGGCGAGCAGCCAGATCTCGCCCGCCCGGTCCATCTGGTCGCGGCTGAGGTTCATCAGGCAGACGACCCCGGCCCCGGTGGTCTCGATCACCTCGGGCAGGTACTTCTCGTCGACCTCCAGCACGCCGTACGGGGCGTGCTTGGCCGACGACAGCGCCGAGACGTGCCCGGCGGGCATGTTGGCGCCGAAGGCGTTGGTGGCGACGTCGCCGAGCTCCGCCAGCGCGGAGGTGATCAGGCGGGTCGTCGTGGTCTTGCCGTTGGTCGCGCTCACCAGCGCGAGCTTGCGGTCGTGCGCGAGCTTGCGCAGCAGGTCGGGCTCCAGGACCAGGCTGACCCGGCCCCCGATCACCGATCCGTCTCCGCGCCCGGTGACCCGGGACAGGGTGGCGGCCGTCCGGCCGAGAGCGGTGGCGAGCTGCGCCCGCAGCGGAAGCTGAGTCATGCCGTCTCCTCGCTTGGCGACCCGTCGTGAGACGAGTTTGGCGACCCGTCGCGGGACGACCCGGCGGCCGACCGGCCCGGCCGCGGGACCGGAATCACCGAATCGTTCATGCCGCAGATCTTAGCCCTGCTTCGGCACCGTAACCCCCGGCGGCACGTCACACGTACCCCTCGGTGACGGTGAGGTACGAAAGCCCTCGGACCCGGTCGAAAAGCACCCGGGAAAGGCCCCGGGCGAATCCCACGGAAACGCTCATGGAAAAGCCCGTGGAAAACACGGAGCGGGCCCGCAGAGCGAGCCCACCGCGGAAAGCATCCCGAGGAGCATCCCGGGAAGCACTGCAGGAAACATTCCGGGAAGCACCGCGGGAAGCGCCGCCCTCACTGCTCGGCGAAGGCGAGCTCCGCGGGCTCCGGCGAGTCGGCGTCGAAGGGCAGCACGAACCGGTGCGGCCACGACAGCACGCTCTCCAGCCAGCCCGCCCCCATGGTCTGGGAGACGTGCCGGAGCCGGTCGGCCGGGTCGACGCCGATGGTGACCGTGAGGATGTCGCGCTCCACGCTCTCGCGCTCGTCGTCGCCGAGGATCACCCGCCAGGCCAGCTCCCGGTTCCTGTCGACCTCCATGGACAGCGGGTGGTGGCGAAGCGCCTTGGCCCGGTGGCCGAGCAGCTCCGTGCCGCCCGCGGGACGGTTGAACAGGGCGTACTCCATCACCGGCGCGGAGCCGCGCGGGTTGGGCGCGGGCTGGCCGTGCGGGAAGAGCCTGTCCACCTCGTGCAGCCACCGCACCTGCGGGATGACCCAGGCGGGCCCCGGCCGCTCGCCGGGGTCGCGGTCGGGACCGAGCAGCCTGGTCGCGACCGTGGCGACCTGCTCGGTCAGCTTGGCCGGATCGCTCACGGTGCGCAGCGACCACGCGCGGCGGCCCACGCAGCGCTCCACCGCCGTGGCCAGCAGGCACTCGCGCCGGCGCGGCGGGACGTCCGCCCAGAGGTCGGCCAGCGCCCTGGGCACCCCGGGCACCGGCCGGTTGGTACAGAACGCCAGCACCAGCGTGTCGGCCCAGATCCGCAGCCAGGCCCACTCGGACGCCCCGGCGAGCAGGTCCGCCTCGCGCAGCTCGACCAGCGTGCACGCCCGGCCGTTGCGGCACTCCTGCCCGCAGGCCGCCGACCGGCGCCCGCAGATGGGCGGCATGTGGCCGGGGACCGGGCGCTCGCGGTCCTCGCCCAGCGGGACCTGGATGCGCAACGGCCGGTCCATGCCGTCGGCGAAGACCGCGGCGACGCCGGGCGGGAGCGAGACGACCTGCCGGGACTGCTCCTCGCTCAGGTTCGTCGCCGCACCGACCAGCTGGCGGTCGTCCTCGGCGGGGAGGCGGTGGATCACCTTCAGCGCGGTGTTCTTCACCACGTCGGAGACGAGCTTCGTGGGGATCTGCTCGGCGACCACGATGCCCTCGCCGTACGCGCGGATCTCGGCGAGCATGCCCGCCAGGAGTTCGACGGCGTGCGTGCTGGCCCGTCCCGCGCCCCGGTCGCGGAGCAGCCGGTGCGCCTCCTCGATCACGATGACGTGCTTGAGCCCGCTGCTGCGCTCCTTCCTGGCCCGCATCCGCAGGTGCTCCACGATCCTGATGATCAGGGTGCCCATCAGGAACGCCTTGTCCTCGTCGTTGGCGACGTCCTCGATCGCGAGCACCACGTTGCGCTGGAGCAGGTCGCCGATGTCGGCGGGGTGGCCGCCCTCGAAGAACCGGCCCGCGGAGCCGACCCGCAGCGACCGCAGCCGCAGCGAGATGAAGCCCTCCACGTCTGCCTGGACCTCCCGGCCGTAGCCGATCTCCTTGATCACGTCCATCGCGTGCTGCTGGAGCTGTTCGAGGGTCGGCACGGCGGGCCGGACCGCGGCCCCCGGGGCCGCCCAGCCGGTGACCACGTCCCAGCCGTTGGCCTCGTACACCCGCTGCAGGGCGAGGGACATGATCTGCGGGAACGGCTCCTCGGCGTCGAAGGCCGCCATGAACAGCGCGCGGACCATGTCGATGTGGGCCTGGACCGGGTAGCCGGGCTCGGGGGCGAGCGGGTTGACGCTGAACGGCACGCTCTCCGGGGCCGACGGGTTGATCACGGTCACCGGGGCGAGGTGCTCGATCCGGCCGCCCATCGAGGCGTACTCGGACTTGGCGGGCTCGATGGCGAGCCACGGGATGCCCGCGCCGGTGAGCTGTTCCAGCAGGTGCCTCACGGTCTGGGACTTGCCCGAGCCGGTGGCGCCGGTGACGAACGCGTGCCGGTTGAGGGTGGCCAGCGGGACCTTGAACGAGCCGACCGGCCTGTCCTGGCCGTCGAGGATGGACCCGAGCTCGACGGTGAGCGCGCCGGGCACGGTGTCCGCCTCGCTGGTCACGTCGAAGAAGCCCGCGTCGAGGACCCGCACCCCCGGCACCTCCCGGTGCGGCAGCCCGGCGAGGGCGGCGAGGGCCCCGGCGGTGGCCGCGAACGGGGAGGCCGCGCCGTCCGCCGGGTCCTGCAGGGTGGTGGCCAGCGCCTCGGCGAAGCCGTAGACGGGGCCGGACAGCGCGCTGCGCAGGCGGTAGGGGTGGTGGCTCATCTCGGCGGAGCCGACGAGCACCGGGGCGATCTGGCGCAGCTCCTCGGGCCCGGCGGCCCCGGCGAGCACCCGGACGTTCCAGAGCCCGGCCTCGCGGAAGGCGTCCAGCTCCTGCATGCGCCGCTCGGCCCGTTCGGCGTCGTAGCGGGAGCGCTCGGAGGCGTCGCCGTACTGCCGCAGCACGTTGAGCTGGGTGCGCAGGTGCGCGACCTCGGCGTCGAGCAGGTCGGTCTGCTCGGCCACCACCAGCCAGGCGAACGGCCGGGACATGAGCGTGACCAGCGTCGACTCGAAGAGCGTGGGCCGCCTGATCTCGTCGGCGTCCGGCTCGCGGCGCCCGCCGAGCGGCGGGGCCTGCCGTCCGGGGCACACGGTCCAGGCGAGGTCGGACAGGTCGCGGAGCCACTCGTCGCCGATCCGGACGCCGCGGGCGCCGCTGGGGAACAGCAGCGGCTCGGGACCGCCGGGGGCGTGCTCGGCCTCGGTGGCGGCCCTGCGGGGCGGGCGCGGCGGGGTGAGCGGCCCCGCGTTGGTGATCAGCTCCAGCGGGGCGCCGGACCCGCGCGAGAGCCAGCCGACCACGAAGGGCCGGTTGCGCTGGGCCGTGGAGAGTACGGCGGGCAGGACGGTGACGAAGTCCCACTCGGCGGAGGAGCTGCGCGAGGGCGCCGTGATCGCCTGGATTCTGTACCAGGGACCGGTCAGGGCGTTGGGCGGACGGGACACACTTGGCTGCATTTGGTCTCCACCCGGGGGACCCGGCTCCAGGCCGGAGGGTTGACGCTTCACGGATCGCTCCGTCGTACCGGCCGACGCATGATCGAGATCGAGGGTAGGTCACCCCCGCAACCACGGTCGAACCTGACTCGGGGCTCGCACCCCGGCATTGACCATCCCATTACGACATACGGACGGCTCGTTGACGCATCCGGTGAGAACGCCGCCGCCCGGACGGTCCCCGCCCGGACCTTCACCCCCCGGGCCCGCGTCGACCGGGTCCTCATCAGCGTCGGCCGGGTCCTCGTCGGCGTGGGCCGGGTCCTCATCAGCGGCGGCGCCAGTCGAGCCTGGCCGGGGGCGGGCCGAGGTTGGGCGGCGCGTCCTCGAACGCGCTCGACGCCCGTGGCTCGGACTTCCTCTCCTGCTGCCCGTGTTCCAGCGCGGCTTCCTTGATCTCGTCGAACTCGCCCAGCGTCGTCTTGGGGAAGGTCAGTATGGCCGGGTTGGCATCGGCGAGACGGACCCTGCGGCCGTCGGCGGTGGCGTCGGTGACGATCACCGAGGTGGTGGGAAGCTGCTGGAGCTGGTGGGGCTCGACGAGGAACTCCCTTGAGCGGTGCAGCACCCGCTCGGTCTCCCCCATCGCCTTGGTCGCGCGGCGGCCCCACTCGGTGGACTCGGTGATGTCC
This sequence comes from Streptosporangium sp. NPDC002721, assembly GCF_042888905.1. Lineage (NCBI taxonomy): Bacteria > Bacillati > Actinomycetota > Actinomycetes > Streptosporangiales > Streptosporangiaceae > Streptosporangium > Streptosporangium sp. NPDC002721. The sequence goes on along the minus strand of NZ_JBIAQI010000014.1, from coordinate 37,872 downwards.
TCCTTGAGGTCCGCGTGGCTCACGTCGCGTTCCTCGTCGCCCTCCTCGGCCTGGCCGACCGTGGAGACGTAGCCGCCGTCCATCCCGGCCCCGGCGGCGCTGATCGTCTCGGTGAGCTGGGCGAGCTCCAGCCGGTGCTCGGTGCCGACGTGCTCGCTGGCGACCCGGGCGTCCTCGGCGTTGCCGAGCCGCATGAACGTCACCGCCGCGTGCCCGCGCCCGAGCCGTTCCCGTACGGTCGGGGTGAGCGCGCGGTAGGTGAGCACGAGACCGGTCCTGGAGGTCTCGCAGGCGTCCATCAGCCGGTCGAGCACGTCGCCGCGGAGCTTGTCCGCGCCCGCGACGATGATCGTGTGGTACCACGGCCGCTCGGAGGCGGGCGACTGGCGCAGGATGTGGGTGAGCGCGGTCGCCACGTACGTGCCGAGGACGCGGTTGCCGAACACGCCCGCCTGGCGGTCCATCGACACGACCCGCAGGCGCGCGGGCGGCAGGCGCACCGCCTCGGAGCCGAGGGTCTCCAGCTTGCGCAGCTGCGACTCCAGCGCCCACGCCCGCTCGATCACCACCCGGTCGCTGACGCCCCGGCCGAAGAGCGTGCCGATCCGCTCCAGCTGGGTGGCGGTGATCAGGCCGTAGCGCAGGTCCTCACGGGGGTCGCCGACCTGGGCCAGGGCGCGCAGGGCGGCGGTGACCTGGTTGATCGTGGCGCTCTCGCCGAGGACCTCCAGGACCCGCTCCAGGATGGCGTTGTCGAACGACAGGTCCCTCGTCGAACGGTGCTCCTCGCTGACGCTCACGACGTGGGCGAGGACGTCGGCGAAGGCCTCCGGGGCGAGCGTGGCGCCCAGGTCGAGCCGGGGCAGGTCGACCGGCAGCACCCAGACCAGCGGGTCGTCGCCGCCCCGGCGCGCGAGCTCGATCAGGTCCTTGGCGACCGCGCCCTCGGACAGGTCGAGCACGGTCAGGTGGCCGCCGCTGTAGAGGCGGGTCGCGCCGAGCAGGGTGATCAGCGCCGACCAGCCGGGCAGCGTGCCCCCGGCCACGTCGATCCGGTCGATCTCGTCGGGCACCGCCACCGCGTACCAGGTCAGCTGGCGGTCGTGGCGCTCCTTCTTCTCGGCCCACTCGCGGTAACGGGCGGCGTGCTCCTCCTGGGCGAGGAAGAGCTCCCTGTCACGTTCCTCCCGCAGCCGGTCCCCGGCCACCTCGCGCTCCTTGATGCGGTGGCGTACGGCCCGGTCGCCCTGGTGGACGGCGTAGCTGCAGAACGCCGCGATGCCGCCCGCGGCGATCACCCCGACGGCGGCGAACGACCAGCTGAGCATCTCGGTGAGGCCGAGGACGAGGATCAGGGTGGCGAGCGCGGCCATGAAGCCACGAACGATCTTGACCGGCCGGTTCAGGAGATCCTCGTTGAGGCGTTCCCTGCGCACCCACTCGGGGTCGATCGGCTCGGGAGGATTCTCGACCGGCGAGGGTCGCTTGGGAGCCGGACCCGGATCAGGGTGCAACAAGGCGTACTGCCAGCCCAGGTAGATCCGGTCCGCCTGGAGCTGCGCATGCTCTGGATGCACGTCCGCCACGGAACCTCCGCCATCGGGCTCATCGAAAGCCTCGGAGACAGCGTAAGAGTTCGACATCATATTCGGGCAGCGTTCCCATCAATCCGCTGTATTTTCCCCAGGTTCACCAGTACTTAAGGGACAGATGAGTCGGATGGGACGGACGTCAGCGATTAACATCATTTCTCATGACTCCCCCGTCCGAGGGTCCCACCAGACGGCGCCCCATCGCGGTCCCGCTCGTCGCCCTCGTGACGATCGCCGGCCTGGGAGTCACCGCCGCCACCGGCGGTTTCGCCACGGCCCCCGACAAGCCTCCCAAGCGGCTCGGCCAGGGCGCGACCGTGGACCAGGAACAGTTCACGACCACGTTCGTCGGGTCCCGCACGCTGAGCGAGCCCGGCCTGTTCGGAAGCCCGCCCAAGCGTTTCCTGGAGATCGAGCTCCGGGTCGTCAACAAGGGCGACGAGACCGCGATCACGGGACTGCTCTACGAGGGCGGCCTGGGCGGCGGATCCCTCGGCTCGTCCCTGGTCAGGATCACCCCCGCGATCAAGGGCAAGTACGGCGCGTCGTTGTTCTCCCCCACCGGAGGGGGTGAGAGCACGCAACTCCACCCGGCCCTGCCGACCAGCGTCGTGGTCAAGTACGAGCTGGAGGACGGGCAGCGGGCTCCCAAGCAGCTCACGATCGACGTCGGCAAGTACGAGTGGCGTGACGGGATCACCCTGGCGCCCGGCTGGTTCCTGGTGACGGAGAACGAGGCGGGCAAGGCGAAGCCGGTGGTGACGGCCCAGGTCACGCTTCCCGTCGTGCCGAAGGGAGCGCGCTCGTGAACCTCCCCTCCCACCCCCGGCCCGAGACCCACCCTCAGCCCGAGCCTTTCTCGCAGTCCTCTCAGCCCTCTCAGCCCTCGCAGCCCTCGCGATCCTCTCAGCCCTCGCAGCCCTCGCGATCCTCTCAGCCCTCTCAGCCCTCGCGGTCCTCGCGGTCCTCGCGGTCCTCCCAGCCCGAGGCTCATTCGCGGCCCGAGTCCTACCCCCGGTCCCAGGCCCAGGCCCGGTCCGAGACCCGTCCCCGGCCCGATCAGCGCTCCCGCTCCCGCTCCCGTTCCGGGACTTCCGCCCGCCGCGGGACCGCCGCGCCGCCGAGCCGGTGGCGCACCGCCGGTGCCGTGCTGGCCGGGATCGCGCTGGCGGCCTCGGCCGTGGCGCTGCAGGCGTTCGGCTCGGGGATCGCCGACCACGACGCGCCCCTCACCTCGACCGGTGACATCAACGAGGAGGTCACCGGCTCCCGGATCTCCGCACGGGTCAAGGCCGTGCACGCGGCCAAGGCCATCGCGGCCGAGAACACCCGCGGCGAGCAGGAGCGGGTGACCGCCAAGGGGATCTTCGTCATCGTCGAGGTGGGCGCCACGGCGACCTGGGAGCCGCAGCAACTGGGGCCTCCCCGCCTGCTGACGGGCGGCGGGCACCGTTACGTGGCCTCCGACAGGGTGGACCAGATGTCGACCATCACCCATCCCTACATCCAGCCGGGCTGGTGGACCGAGGGCGTGACGGTCTTCGAGATTCCCCCCGGGGAGCTCCCGGACTCGCGGATCCTGCTCGCCCCCTCGTCCGGTTTCATCGTCGAGCCGAACGGACCCGAGATCGAGATAGACCTGGGCCTGGACGAGGCGGCCGCGCGACGGCTGACCTCCACCGCGAAGGACGTCCACGAGTTGGCGAGCAGGAACTGATGGGGACGCCACACCGGGGAGGCCCCGAGGACGAGCAGGGCCGCGACTGGTTCGCCTCACGGGAGGAACCTCCCACGCGGGAGGACCGGCCCACGCGGGACGACCGGCCCACGCGGGAGGAACCACTCGTGCGCGAGGAACGGTCCGCGCGGGGACCTCGGCCCATAGAGGAGCCCCGGCTCACAGGAGAGTCCTGGCCTACGGGAGAGCCCTGGCCCACAGGGGAGAACGGGCCCGTGGGGACGAGCTGGCCCGTACAGGACCGGTTCGCCCCGGAAGGCGATTCCGCCACGCCCTCCCAGGACTCCTACCGGGGCAGTCCCTGGCCCACCACCCTCGGCACCTGGCCGGCGCCCCCCGGCCCTGCCGGCGAGCATCCGTCCTCTACCGGCCCTACCGGTGAGCATCCGACACCGCCCGGCCCCGACGACGACGCGCCCACGCAACCTCGCGGACGGCACGCGGAACGTCACCCGGAACGCCCGGCGGATCCTCCCGTGGCCCCCCGGACGCACACCGCGCAGAATCCGGAACGGCCGCCCCTGCCCCGGGCCCGGCGGCTGAACCCGCCCGAGCCCGGGAACCGCCGTGCCGGGCAGGGATCCCCCGCCTCAGCGTGGTCGGCCCCCACCTCCCGGCCCGCCGCGCCACCCGGCCCGGCCCCGAGCCTCCCCTCCGTACCTGCTCCTCAGGCCGGGGGTTCTCAGGCCAGGAGCCGCCCCACCCCGCCCCAGCGCCCGCGACCTTCGGGCGGTGGCGGTCAGTGGACGCCCGGCCCCATGCAGATTTTCCCGGACGAACAGGTCTGGCCCCCGAAGCCGCCCGTGGAGGAGCCGGAGGAGGAGCCGCCGGGAGCCTCGACCCAGCCGTTCCCCTCCGTCGCCGGGACTCCACTGCCCAGACCCTCCGCCGCCGTACCTACCGGCACGCCACCCGATGGACACCCCTCACCGGAGAGCCCAGAGACCCCGGACACCCCGGACACCCCGGCGAACCCCGCGACCGCGGAGGAGACCGCACCGGCGAGGCGCCGTCGTACGGCGCTGCGGGTCGGCGGGGCGATCGTGGCCGTGGGGCTCGGCATCGTGGCCTCCACCTGGAACGGTTACACCGTCTACAGGACCGGCAACCCCGCCGACAGGGTCTACACCGTCGCGCCGGGGGGCGCCATGACGCTGATGCACGTGTCGTGGAAGGCCTCGGTCGAGCAGGTGGACAGCCTGGGCGGCCAGAAGCCCGCCCAGGCCGACCGCCAGTGGTTGAAGATCAAGGTGACGAGGACCGCGCTGGACGCCGAGGGCGTCGGCCTGCGCGGTGACCCCGAGGTCGAGATGAGGCATTCCGACGGCCGCGTGTGGAAGGTCCTCCCCGAGAGCGACGACATCCCGGACGAGGCCAAGGACCACAAGATCGGTACGGCCTACTCCTACAACATGGTCAGCATGGTGCCCAAGAAGCTGGCCGGGCAGGTCGAGGTCCACGTCCGCCCCGCCACGTACCAGGTCGTGGAGGACGAGTCCGTGAAGGACATCTTCAAGAAGGCCGCGGAGCAGAAGGACCCCGTCCAGGACCAGGTGCTGCGCTTCAGGCGGTGAGGGTCTCCCCCGCCTCACGGCTGCGGGTGGCCGCGATGTCGAACGTGGCCGCCAGCAGGCAGACGGTGAGCGTCAGCACCACCATCTCCCTGAAGAACGTCACCGGCCCGGCCAGCGCCAGCCAGACGAACGGGTCCTCGTTGCCGATCAGCATCCGCACGCCCCGGTCCGCGTAGTCGGCGGCCACCCTGATCCCGACGTAACCGAGGCAGAAGAGGCCGAACAGCGCGGGACCGCCCCGGACCGCGAGCCGGAAGGCGTTCGCCGGGGGGACCCAACGCTCCTGGAACCCGGCCGTGGCACGGGTCATCGTAGTCTGGGTGAGGTTGTGCGTCCGCTCCATCCGGGTGGCCACGTTGTCGAGTCTGGTTCCCCGTACGACGGCCCGGGTGTCCTCGGCGAAGGCCCCGTAGACGAGCGAGGCGACCGTGAGCCAGGTGAGCGGGACGAACAGGCCGTCGATCACATGGGGCCAGACGTCCCCGGCCGCGTCCCAGAAGGTCTTCCACAAGGGCACGGCCTCGCCCGCCCGCTCCGCCCAGTCCCTGGCCGTGGCCACGACGACCCGGTGGTCCAGCCAGTCCGTCCGCGCGTCGGCGAAGGCGAAGATGGCGTTGATGCTGTAGAAGGCGAAGGCCAGCTCGAAGAAGGTCGCGAACACGCCGCTGCCCCTCACCTTGCCGTTGACGTGCCACCAGCTGAACAGCGACTTGAGCAGGTACGCGACCACGGCGACCCCGATGGAGACCCGCACGTCCAGCGTGGAGAGTCCGGTGCCGCCCTCCACCTCGCCCCCCGCGAGACTCGTCGCGAAGTCCTGGTCGACCCGCCTGGCGGTGTCGACGGCGATGAACTCCCTGGCGTCCGCGTTCTGGAAGCTCCAGGCGAGGTAGATGGTGGCGAAGACCAGCGTGGCCCGGTTCAGCGCGCCGAACATGCTCTCGTCCGCCTCGCCGCCCTCCCGGCGCGCCCGGATCTCCCGCAGTGCCCCGCGCACCGAGTGCAGCATGCCGACCATCACGACGAGCTCGTTCAGCACGATCAACGTGAAGACGAACATCGTGACGACGAGCCGTACCTGCTTGTGGTCACCGTGGGAGACCTCGCTGGCGGCCACCATCAGCAGCCCCCGGACCACCTTGCCCGCCGAGAACCACAGGATCAGCGACAGGGCGCAGGCACCGAAGATCCTGAACGTGTGCATGGGCAGCGAGGCCGCGGAAAGCGAGGCGGGCCTCCGGCCGACTGCCGGCGACTGTGCGGGCATAACAGGCGTTTCAGGCACCCGACGCATGCTAACGACTCCCCTGACGGAGCGCAGCCCGACCGGCCGAGCCCGGCGCGACACCGCCCTCCCTCGCTCCCGTGTGCCCGTCGAATAAACGGCCGGCCTCGTTTGTTGCAGCGGCAATGAAGCGCATGGAAGTCTGGGCCGACATGGCCTGCGCGTGGGCCTACATCGGCAGGCGACGCCTGGAGCAGGCGGAACTCGGCGAGGACGTGGAGATCGTCTGGCGTCCGTACGTCATCGACCCGATGGCTCCGGTGCCGTCGGAACCGCTGGAGGAGGAGCTTCGCGACCCGGTCGCCGAGGGCGCCCTGCGAGCCTTCCACCCGACCTCGCCCTCGACCGGGGACCGGGCCGGGGATCAGGCCGGGGATCAGGCCGGTGACGGCGGCCGGCCGCGGGGTGCCGTGTGGCGGGCGAACACGTTCGACGCGCACCGGGTGATCGCCCTCGCCCGCGGACGGGGCGGCGCCGCGCTCCAGGACGCGGTCGTGGAGCGGATCCTGCGCGCCCACTTCGTCGAGGGCTCCGACATCGGGGACCGCGCCACCCTGGTGGCGCTCGCCGCCGAGGCCGGCCTGGACGGCATGGCCGAGGCGCTCGACCGCGGCGACGGCGCGGACGAGGTCCGCTCCGAGCTGCTGCGCGGCAAGGCCGAGGGCATCACCACCTCGCCGACCTTCGCGGTCGGCGACACGATGGTCTCGGGCGCGCAGCCGGCCGAGGTCCTCGCCGACCTGGTACGGCACGCCGCTCCCCCGCGGGAACTCCCCGACGAGGTCAGGTGGCTGCGCCGGGCCGAGGCGCTGCTGGACGTCCGAGACCCCCTCGGCGCCCTGTGGATCCTGCGCCCGCTGCTGGCCGACCACGGCGACGACCCCGCCGTACGGCTGCTGGCGGCCCGCGCCTACTTCGGCTCGGCCCAGCTCGGCAGGGCGAGGGAGACCCTGGAGTCGCTTCTGGAGCGCACTCCCGGTGACCACTACGCCCGGTTCCTGCTCGGCCGTACCCTCGAACGCGCCAACCTTCTCCCCGAGGCCCTGCCACATCTGCGCCTGGCGGCGGCCATGTCCCCGGAGCCCGACTACGTCGACGCCCTCGACCGTGTCGAGAACCGTCTGGCGGACCGGCTCACGGTCTGACGGCTTCGACACCTCCGGTGTAACGGAAAGGACCGGCCCTCCCGAAGGAGCGCCGGTCCTCTCACCCTGCTGGTTCGTACTGTTCGTGTTGTTCGTACCGGTCGGAACCCGAGGGTCAGACGGCCACGGCGAGCTGGGTGACCTCACCCAGGCGGGCCTGGGCCGGGATGTCCTTGGTGATCCCGCCGCCCGCGATGATGCGGACGGTCCAGTCACCGGGAGCGGCGAAGAAGCGGAAGATGCCCTCGTCGGACACCACGACCTCGCCGGTGAACTCTCCCGCGTGGTCGAGCAGGCGGGCGTATGCCGTGCCCGCGCCCGAGACCACACCCTGGATGACGGCCTGGCTCGAAAGGTCGATCCCGGCCGGAAGGGCAACCGTCTGTTCCGGAGCAGCGCATCCCTGAGTCATTATCGTGCCTCTCCCAGTTCGATCGGCACGCCGATGAGCGAGCCGTACTCGGTCCACGATCCGTCGTAGTTCTTGACACTTGCCTGGTCGAGGATCTCGTGGAGGACGAACCACGAGTGCGCCGAGCGCTCCCCGATGCGGCAGTAGGCGATGGTGTCCTTGGAGAAGTCGACGCCTTCGCCCTCGTAGAGGGCCTTGAGGTCCTCGTCCGTCTTGAAGGTGCCGTCGTCGTTGGCCGTCTTCGACCAGGGGATGTTGCGGGCGGTGGGAACGTGGCCGCCGCGCTGCGCCGCCTCCTGCGGGAGGTGGGCGGGCGCGAGCAGCTTGCCGGTGAACTCGTCGGGCGAGCGCACGTCGACCAGGTTGAGCTTGCCGATCGCGGCGACGACGTCGTCACGGAAGGCGCGGATGGACAGGTCCTGGTCCTTGGCCTGGTAGCTCGTCTCGGGACGCGCGACGACGTCCTTGACCAGCTCGCGGGAGTCGAGCTCCCACTTCTTGCGGCCACCGTCGAGGAGCTTGATGTTCTCGTGGCCGTAGAGCTTGAAGTACCAGTACGCGTAGGCGGCGAACCAGTTGTTGTTGCCACCGTAGAGGACCACGGTGTCGTCGTTGGCGATGCCCCTGGACGACAGCAGCGCCTGGAAGCCCTCGCGGTCGATGAAGTCGCGGCGAACCGGGTCCTGGAGGTCCTGCTTCCAGTCGACCTTCACTGCGCCACGGATGTGGCCCTTGTCATATGCGCTGGCGTCCTCGTCCACTTCGACGAGAACGACGCCGGGAGTGTCGAGGTTGGCCTCAACCCAGTCAGCGTCGACCAGGACGGCGGAGCGGCTCATTTTGATCCTCCAGGATCATCGTGCGGCGGGTAGTAAACGGCGAATGATCAAAAACATCTCGCAGCCGAGACAGAAACCGAAAGCGGCGTTGAGAAATGCGGCGAAAAGGGCCGCTGCGACGGCGCCGAGGGCCAGCGGCGTTATCTGTGCGACGTATCCGACCAAGCCCACCAGAGCGAAGGCGAGTCCGACCCCCTGCGCGAAACGCGGCGGGCCGGCGTCCTCCAGCTCCTTCGGCGGACTCTTCACTATCCCTTTGAAAATCATCCCGTACGGCGAGGTGCCGAGAGTGCCCAGCGTGAACACGACGGCCTGTGCGGCCAGCAGCCATGCGCTGCCCGTCACGAGGACGAGCGCGAGCACGACGGTGGTGACGGCCGCTGAGAAGCGGAGGGCTCGGGAATCAACCTGCATCGCCTGATGCTCCTGAAGGGTCGTGCAGATCGGTGCGGCTCGACGACCGCTTGAGATCGCCCTTAGGAAACGCGACAGAGAGCGGTGGTCACGCGGCAGAAATCAACCGCGCGCCGCTTCGTGAGCAGCTCTGTCGTGGAGTTCATGTCCACGACATTACCCCGGCGTCCCGCCATCTGTCACATCCCTGTCCAATTTCTGAGACATGATCGTTCAATGGGCGATAGGGTGCCCCGCTCATTCGCCGACCGCCAGACCGAGGGCGCCGATGACGTCGGCTTTCCTGGGTTGACCGGAGGCGCGTTTCACGACCTGCCCGGACGCGTCGAGGACCAGGACGGTGGGGGTGCGCAGGATGTTCAGCGATCGGACCAGGTCGAGGCGGGACTCCGCGTCGATCTCCACGTGCGCGACACCGGGCACCATCTCGGCCACCTCGCCGAGGATCCGCCGGGTCGCCCGGCACGGCTGGCAGAAGGAGGTGGAGAACTGCACGAGCGTGGCCCGCTTTCCCAGCTCCGCGTGGATGTCGCCGGACGTGAGCCGTTCCACGTCGCCCCTCACCTCCCGCGCCACGCCGTTCCGCCGCCGCAGCACCACGCCCACGAGCGTGGCGAGGGCGAGGGTGACGACCACCACCGTCAAACCGGTCACGGAACACGACAACAGGCGTGCCCCCCGGACCATTCCCGCGCCGCTCCGGCGGGACGGATCCGGCGGGACGGATTCAAAAAGCGGGAACCGTGAACGGAGCGGGATCGGGGAACGGGGAGCGTGAACAGATCCGGATTCAGGAAGCGGCAACCGTGAACGGAGCGGGATCAGGAAGCGGGAACCGTGAGCAGCACCCGTCCCTCGGCCGTGGTGATCTCGAATGACGTGATCCGCTCCGGCGGGATCGTCGTGGTGCCCTCGAAGCCGCCCGACTCGTCATAGGCGGCCCTGTTAACGACCCAGTTGCCCGCCGTCTCCCTGAGCCCGCCCTGCCCGACCACCTCCAGCCGGCAGCGCGTGCCCTTGGCCACCCCGGTGAGCATGACCTTGATCGTGGTCGCCCCCTCCCCGGTGGACGCGGTCACCGTCGCGCGGACCGTACCCGTGCGGTCCGCCCCCTTGAACCGCAGCTCGCTCGGGGCGAGCAGGACCTCCGGCGCGGGGCTGGACAGCGTGGACTCGGAGGTCCGGGACTCGGGACCGGCCGTCGACGAATCGGAGGACTCCCGTGCCGAGCCTGTCGCCGGAGACCTGAATGCCTCCGCGGTGGAACCGTCCGCCGGGGACGGGGAGGACCTGACCTTGGCACTGGCCTTGGCGTCGGTCTCGGGCAGGGTCGAGTCCGAGAGGGACCGGGCGCTCTCCCCCTGCTCCTCCGCGGAGGCCGACGGCGCGTCCATCATGGGCGCCGAGACCGGGGTGGCCTGCTGGGAGCTCTGGGTGACGGCCCACAAGGTCCCGCCGCCGAGCCCGACCACCAGGACCGAGGCGGCCAGCGAGAGCATCAGGCGGTTCGTACGGCGCCGCCTGACCTTGGCGCTGAGCAGCCGTTCGAGCACCACCGTGGGCGGGCTCGCCACCTGCGCCACATCGCCCTCGGACACCCTGCCGAGGAACGTCGTCACCCCGGCCAGCTCCTCCAGCTCGGCCCGGCACTCGGCGCACTCGGCGAGATGGGCCTCGACGAGCACGCGCTCGTCCGGCTCCAGGGCGTCGAGGACGTAGACCCCCAGCGACATCCGTACTTCTTCACAGGTCATCATCATGGCGCGAGCCCCCGCTCCTCCAGCGCCAGCTTGAGCGCCCGAAGCGCGTAATACGTGCGCGATTTAACCGTTCCGGCGGGGATGCCGAGCGACTCGGCGGCCTCCTTTACGGATTTCCCCTGGTAGTAGACCTCGGCCAGCACCTCGCGGTGCTCGGGCCGCAGCGCGGCCAGCGCCTCGGCGACCGCCCACGACTCGACGGCCCGCTCCAGCTCGTCGTCGGCGGGCACCACGGCGAGCGCCTCGTCACCCGTCTCCGGGGGACGCGCCTTGCGCGCGCGGTGCTGGTCGACGACGAGGTTGCGTGCCACCGTGAACAGCCACGCGCGGATGGAGCGGCCGGCGAACGCGTCAGGATGGCGCCAGGCCCGCAACAGCGTTTCCTGCACGACGTCCTCCGCTCTCCCCGAATCGCCCGTCAGCCGCAGCACGTAGCCGTAGAGTGGCCCGCCGTGCTCGTCGAAGAGCGCCCTGACGAGTTGCTCGTCGGCGGTTCCGGCTTGGCTCACACCCTCACGACGTACGGCGGGACGATCCGGTTCAGGCACGGCGCACGTTCAACCTCGCAGGGGCACGTCGGAGGCCTCGCCCGAGATGCGCAGACCCTCGGGAACGGCCTTGACCTCGGTCAGCTTGAGGTTGTAGGGCAGCTTCCCGATCGGGATGCGGTAGTTGATGAACCGCTCGGGGTCGGGAACGGGGATGCCCCCGCCCAGGGTCACCTTCCCGGGGACGAGCCGCAGGCCGCCCTCGACGATGTCGACCTTGAGCGCCGCCTTCACGGGCACCTTCTGCCCCAGCACGGTGATCTCCCCGCTGACGTTGAGCTCGTCTCCCACGATGTTGACCTTGATCCCGCGAGGCGCCCTCTGGTTGAGCGTCGCCACCGAGACGACCACCGCCCCCTCCACGCGCTCGGCGCGCATGTCCACCTGCTGGGGACGGAGCACCAGGTCCTCCAGCGGGGCGGTGACGCCGCGCAGGGTGAAGTCGACGCTCGACAGCCGGATGCCCGAGACGGTCATCGCGCCCGCGGCGACCCTGACCTCCTCGTAGCGCCCGGCGATCGCCTGGGTCAGGAAGGGTATGCCCTCGATCGTGACCTCCGGCGGGGTCGCGAGGTCGTACTTCGCCGTGGTCTGCGTGGCGATCTCGCGCTGGACCCCCGTGACGGCGACCCTGTCGAGGATCACCACGAGAACGAGCAGGACGAGGAGAAAACCGATCAGCTTGCGCATCCGACTCCCTGTTCGTTCTCCGGCCCGAGGGTGGCCATTGGCGTGACCTCCCCCCGCAATCCTGTCCGAAACGCCGCCCCGGTGGTAGCACCCACCCCGCCCGGGCGCACCCACCCGGAACGCCTGCTCGGGCTTCCCCGCTCGAAACCGTGCCCAGATCTTCCCGCTCAGGTCTTCCCTCAGGTCCTCCCGATCAGGTCCTCCCGATCAGGTCCTCCCGATCAGGCCCTCCCGCTCAGCCGCCCGCGAAGGGCGGGAGCACCTCGACCGTCGCCCCGTCCGGCAGGATGATCGTCTCGTGGGCCCGTCTGCCCACCGGATCCCCGTCGACCAGGAACGACGACCGGCTCACCACGCGGGCCAGCCCTTCACGGTCGGATGTGATTTTGGTCATCAACTCGGCAAGCGTCACGGCCTCGGAGCGCTCCTCCGCGACCCCGGCCGCCTCCTTCGCCGCGGCCCAATATCTGACAATGACCGTCGCCATCAGTGAATCAACTCCTCAAGCACACGTAGAGTTACCTTGCCATTACGGCGAATTCACATGGAGAACCGGTGTTCACCAGGTGGACGTTCGCTGGACGCTGAACCCCTGTGGGTTATCCTCACGTACTACGGGACCTGGGCAACGTAGCCCCCGGGTCCTTACGTGTTTGTACGGCTGTCGCCGGCATTACGCGGGAAGGAGGCATCGTGAGCAATCTCCTGCTGCTCACCAACGCCCTTGAGCCCTCAACCGAGGTGCTTCCGGCGCTGGGGCTGCTACTGCACTCGGTACGGGTCGCGCCCGCGGAGGCATCCGCCCTGCTCGACGCCCCACCCGCCGACGCGATCCTGGTGGACGCGCGCCGCGAGCTCGTCCAGGCCAAGAGCCTGTGCCGGCTGCTGCGCACCACGGGCGTCGCCTGCCCCCTGGTGGTGATCGTCACAGAGGGCGGCCTGGCCGGGCTGACCGCGGAGTGGGGTGCCGACGACGTCATCCTCGACACCGCCGGACCCGCCGAGGTCGAGGCGCGGCTCAGGATGGCCGTGGGCAAGCTCCACCTGTCCGCCGCCGAGGAGGTGCCGGACGAGATCCGCAACGGTGACCTGTCGATCGACGAGGCCACCTACACCGCCAGGCTCCGCGGACGCGCGCTGGACCTGACCTTCAAGGAGTTCGAGCTCCTGAAGTACCTGGCGCAGCACCCCGGCAGGGTCTTCACCCGCGCCCAGCTCCTCCAGGAGGTCTGGGGGTACGACTACTTCGGCGGCACCCGCACCGTGGACGTCCACGTCCGGCGGCTCCGCGCCAAGCTCGGCGCCGAGTACGAGGCGCTGATCGGCACGGTCCGCAACGTCGGTTACCGGTTCGTCCCCGAGCGCGGCAACGAGCCCGCCGAGGAGCGCGAGCCCGCGCGCCACTAGCCCCTTTTCCTGTAGAACCGCTTCCGGGAGTCGCCGGAACCGGCCGTGGCACGTTCCCGCTCCCGCCCCGCGGAATTCTCACGGGGAAGGGAGCCGGACAGATGTGTGAGGCGTCTGCCCTCAGGCACGCCCACCGGACGGCGAACCGGGCGCATCCGGCGTGCCAGGCGTTCTGGGTGTCCCGGATGCCCCGGATGCTCCTGGCGTGACCAGCCCCGACTCGTAGGCGAAGACGACGAGCTGCGCCCTGTCGCGTGCCCCCAGCTTCGTCATCGACCGGCTGACGTGGGTCTTGACGGTGGCGTGGCTGATGGCCAGGTGCCCGGCCATCTCCGCGTTGGACATGCCGGTGGCGACCAGCGCCAGGATCTCCAGCTCGCGGCCGGTCAGGCGTTCCAGGCCGGGCCCGGCGACGGGCCTGGGCGGGGTGGACACGTACTCCTCGATCAGCCGCCGGGTCACCGAGGGCGAGAGCAGCGCGTCACCGGCGGCGGCCACCCGGACCGACCTCAGCAGCTCGGCGGGTTCGATGTCCTTGAGCAGGAAGCCCCCGGCCCCGGCGCGCAGCGCGGCGAAGACGTACTCGTCGAGGGCGTAGTTGGTCAGGATCACCACGCGTACCGCGTCGAGCTCGGGGTCGGCGCCGATCCTCCTGGTGGCCTGTATCCCGTCGAGCAGCGGCATCCTGACGTCCAGCAGCGCCACGTCGGGCCGCAGCGCGCGGGACATCTCGACGGCCTCGACGCCGTTGCCCGCCTCACCGACGACGGTGATGTCGTCGGCCATTTCGAGCAGCGCCCGGAAGCCCGCGCGGATCAGCGCCTGGTCGTCGGCGAGCAGCACCCTGATCACGGCCACCCCACCGGTGCCCGGTCACAGGCCGGCAGCACCCTGATCACGCCTCCCAACGCCCGGCCGTGGACCGACAGCACCCCGATCACACCCCCAATGCCCGGCCGTGGACCGGCGGCACCCCGATCACGGCCGTCCCGCCAGGGGCAGCTCGGCCCGGACGGCGAAACCGCCCCGCGGGCGCGGCCCCGCGGTGAGCGACCCTCCGGCCGCGACGGCGCGCTCGCGCATCCCGATCAGCCCCATTCCGTATCTCGTGACCTCGGCGGACGACTCCCCGTCGTCCTCGACGCGCAGCACGACCGTCTCGGGCCGGTACTCGGTCGTCAACGTGATCGAGGCGGGCCCGGCGTGACGGAGCACGTTGGTGAACGCCTCCTGCGCGATGCGGTAGGCCGCCCGGTCGACGTCCGGGGGAAGGTCCCGGCGCTCCCCGACGACGAGGACCCTGACCGGCAATCCCACCGCCTCCGCCCTGGCGACCAGCCGGGGCAGCCGGGCGAGACCCGCCCCGGGGCCGTCGGGGCCGGCCTGCCTCAGCACGCCCAGCGTGGCGCGGAGCTCCCCCATCGCCTCCCGCCCCGACTCCTTGATCACGGTCAGTGCCTCGCGGGACAGCGCGGGGTCGCTGTCGAGCAGGTGCACGGCGACGGAGGCCTGGACGTTGATGACCGAGATGTTGTGGGTGAGGGTGTCGTGCAGTTCCTGGGCGATCCACAGCCGCTCCTCGTCCGCCCTGCGCAGCGCCGCCTCCTCGCGGGTGCGCTCGGCCTCGACCGCCCGCCGCTCGACCTCGTTCAGGTACGCGCGACGGTTCCTGGCCGTCTCCCCGAGGACCACCATCGCCACCAGCCAGCCGCTGAGCAGCGTGAAACCCCCGTCGGGGGCGGGGTCGACGTCGGACAGCGCGATGGGGCCGTAGACCCCCACGCTCATCGAGACGGCCAGCCAGATCGCCAGGCGGCGCCGTCCGAGGGCCGCCGCCGTGTAGATCGACATCAGGGCGGGCGCGGCGGCGAAGATGCCCGGGAACCGCCAGGCGTAGTAGGCGACGGCGCAGGCCACGGTGATCGTTCCCACCGGCAGCGGCGCGCTCCGCCGGAATGCCAGCACCAGCGACGACACCGTGATCAACATCAGGCCGAACGTGTCCAGCGGGCGCTCGGGGGAACCCGAGCTGGACAGCCCGCCGTAGGTGCCCGCGACGATCCCCGCCAGCACCCCGGCCGCGACCAGCGCATCGGTTCTCCGGGTCCTCACCCCTGACACGGTAGGTCACCGTACCCGCCGCGCCTTCCCCCGCGAGGGGGAGGTCGCCCGTACATCCCCCGCCGTACGCCGCCCTCCACCGGGCCACGGACACCGCTCCCGGTGTACGGTCCCCTCCGCACCACGCACGGCGACGCACGGCGAGACACCCATGGGCACTCTGCACGCGGTCCGACGTACGAGAGGCCCACCGGACGCGTCCGATGGGCCTCTCACGCGTGTCACGCCCTCGCGGCGCGGCACGCCTTTCCTCCGTGTTACGGAACCACCATTACGAAAAGGTCGTTACGGAACGACCGTGATGTGGTTGGGCACCGGGGGCGTGATCGACGGGTTCGCCGCGAAGTGGGCGGCGAAGGCGTCGATGTCCAGCGGGCCGCTCCACAGGTCGGTGCCGTCCCTGAAGGCGAGGAACGCGTCCCCGCCGCCGACCAGGAAGTTGTTGGCCGCGACCCTGATCGACTGCGTGTCCGTCACGGCGACACCGTCGATCTTCATGTCGGAGACCTTCGCCCCCCACGGCGCGCTCGCGCTGTAGGTGTAGGTGAAGTTCGACGACGGCTGCAGGATCTTGGTGAACGCCTGGGCGTTGGGGCCGCCGACGAACTGCTGCTCCAGCACGGTCTTGAGCTGGGCGCCGGTGAGCGTGACCACCTGCATGAGGTTGTTGAACGGCTGGACCGTGAACGCCTCCCCGTACGTCACCACGCCGTCTCCCTCACCGGCGGGCGAGCCCGCGTAGTTGAGGCTGGCCCGCACGCCGCCCGGGTTCATCAGGGCGAGCTGGGCGTTGCCGCCGGTCCTGGTCGCGGCGAGCTGGGCGTCGGCGATGAGGTTGCCCAGGGAGGACTCCCCGGAGGCCACGGCGACGTTGGTGATGTCCGCGGTGATCCTGCCGATCGGCCTGTTGGCCACCGACGCGACGCGGTCCTTCCACGTCTGGACGAACGTGGTGATCTCCGGGTCGGGGGTGACGGTCCTGGTCACGACCTGGTTGTCGGCCACGACCGTGGAGCGCACGACGTCACGGGTCCTGACGTCCACCTGGAAGTCGACCTTGGTGATGACCCGGCCGAAGGAGCCGCCCTGGCTGTAGAGACGGGTGCCGCCCTTGGGGTCGGCCACCCGGCACAGGTACGCCTGGTGGGAGTGCCCGCTGAGGATCATGTCGATCTCGGCGTCGACCTGGGTGGCGATCCGGTTGCCCGCGCCCGGCTGGGCGCTGCACGCGTCGGGCGACTGGCCCGCGGTGACCTGGTCGCCCTCGTGCACGAGCACGACCTGGGCCTTGACGCCGACGATCTTCAGAAGCTTGGACGCGACGTTCGCGGCCTTCACCTCGTCGATGAACTCGATGTCCTTGATGCCCTCGGAGGTGACGATGTTCGGGGTGGTCTGGGTGACCAGGCCGATGAAGCCGATCGGCACGCCGTTCATCCAGCGGATCGCGACCGGGGGCAGCGCGGGGATGCCGTAGTCCTTGAGGAGGTTGCGCAGCGAGTTGCCGTTCGTCCCGCCCAGGGCCTCCAGAGCCTGCTTCTCGGCGCCCTGGACCGGCCGCTTGAAGAGGACGTTCGCGCCGAGGTAGCTGAACTTCGCGCCCTTCCACTTGCCGGCGGGCGAGCAGCCGTCCACCGGGTGGCAGCCGCCGTACATGATCCGCTTGAGCTCGGCGTACCCCTCGTCGAACTCGTGGTTGCCCACGGCGGAGGCGGTGACGCCGATCTTGCCGAGGAACTCCACCGACGGCTCGTCGTGGTAGGCCGCGGAGATCAGGGGGCTGGCGCCGATCAGGTCGCCCTGGGCGACCTTCAGCGTGTTCTTGTCGGAGAGCTGCTTGAGGTGGGTGGCGGCGAACGCGGCACCGCCCGCGTCGACCGTGGCGCCGTTCTCGTCGACCATGCGGCCGGAGGAACCGGTCGGCGGCTCAAGGTTGCCGTGGAAGTCGTTGAGGGAGAGCAGTCGGACCGGCACCGTCTTGGCGGGCTTGGCAGCGGGCTTGTTGCCCGCCTGGGCCGGTCCCATCGCGAGCACGAGACCGGCCCCGGCGAGCACGCCCGCCATGGCCAGCCGCTGGAAGGAACGAGACATCATGAACCACGACACTAAAGGGACTGCCTGAGCATGGAATGACCGAGAGGTAACGATTCACCCGGCGGGCACATGGCGCCTTTTGCCAGTCCCCGGTGCACTCGGGAGACATGTGCCCGCTTAGAGTCCACACCATGAACGCGCGTGTGGAGTACCGGGGGTCGCTCGGCGAGCAAGAGGTGTCCGACGTCCTCGCGGTGGTGGAGGCGGCCACGGAGGCCGACGGGGTCAGGCCGCTCAACGAACATGTGATGCTGCACCTGCGCTACGGCGGCGACGAGCGGGCCGGAGCCGTGCTGCTGTACGCCGGGGACGCCCTCGCGGGCTACGCCCACGTCGACCCGACCGACCCCGTCGAGGGTCCCAGCGGGGAGCTGGTCGTCCACCCGGCGTTCCGCGGGAGGGGCTACGGGCGGCGGCTGCTGGAGGCCGTGCTCGACCGCACCGGCGGGCACCTGCGCCTGTGGGCGCACGGCGGGCACCCGGGCGCCGAGGCCCTCGCCCGCTCCGCGGGGTTCGACAAGATCAGGTCCCTGTGGCGGATGCGCCGCTCCCTGTCCGCCGCCGTCCCCGCCTTCGACCTTCCCGAGGGGGTACGGCTGCGCACGTTCCGGCCCGGCACCTCCGACCGGGAGGCGTGGGTGGCGCTCAACGCCAGAGCCTTCGCCCAGCACCCCGAGCAGGGGGCCTGGACCATCGAGGACCTGGAGCGGCGCGAGCACGAGCCCTGGTTCGACCCGGCCGGGTTCTTCCTCGCCGTACGACCCGACGGCTCCGGGGACGGCGACCGGCTGGTGGGCTTCCACTGGACCAAGGTCCACGGCGACGGCGACCACGCGCACGAGCCCCTCGGCGAGGTGTACGTCGTCGGCGTCGACCCCGACGAGCGCGGAGGCGGCCTGGGCAGGTCACTCACCCTCGCGGGCCTGACCTACCTGCGGTCGCGGGGCCTGAGCCAGGTGATGCTGTACGTGGACGAGAGCAACCCCGCGGCGCTCCGCCTGTACGAGCGGCTGGGCTTCACCCGGTGGGACGTCGACGTGATGTACCGGAAGTGACGTACCGGATGCAGGGACGTCCCCGGACGCGGGGACGCATCCTGGACGCGGGAACGCACTCCGGACACGGGGACGCGGGAGCGCAGAGACGCACCCCGGACACGGGGACGCGGGAGCGCAGAGACGCACCCCGGACACGGGGACGCGGGAGCGCAGAGACGCACCCCGGACACGAGGCGCGCCGGGCCGGATTCCTCTCCGGCCCGGCGCGGTCACCCCAGAGCTGTGACTACCCGAGATCTGTAACTGTCCGAGAGCTGTAACT
The DNA here is from genome assembly GCF_042888905.1 of Streptosporangium sp. NPDC002721. Lineage (NCBI taxonomy): Bacteria > Bacillati > Actinomycetota > Actinomycetes > Streptosporangiales > Streptosporangiaceae > Streptosporangium > Streptosporangium sp. NPDC002721. Next base: position 18,933 of record NZ_JBIAQI010000014.1, on the reverse strand, counting down.
GTCCGAGAGCTGTAACTGTCCGAAAACTGTGACTACTCGACCATCCAGTGGAGCGCGTAGTAGGACAGCGCGGCGACGAGCGCGGCGGCCGGGATCGTGAGGATCCAGGCGGTCACGATGTTTCCCGCGACGCCCCAGCGCACGGCCGACAGGCGCTTGGTGGCGCCGACGCCCATGATCGCGCTGGTGATCGTGTGGGTGGTCGAGATCGGGGCGCCGAAGCCGATGGCCGCCGTGTAGAGCACGGTGGCCGCGGCCGTCTCCGCGGCGAATCCCTGCGGGGGGTCGAGAGCGATGATCCGCCGCCCGAGCGTCCGCATGATCCGCCAGCCGCCCGCGTACGTGCCGAGCGAGATGGCCGTGGCGGCGGCGAGGATGACCCACTGGGGGATCGGGTCGCCGTCGTTCTGGTAGCCGCCGACCACGAGGGCCAGGAAGATGACCCCCATGGTCTTCTGCGCGTCCTGGAGACCGTGGCCCAGGGCCATCGCCGCCGCGGACACGGTCTGCGCGTGACGGAAGCCCCGGTTGGTCCTCGTGGGCTGGGATCGCCGGAACCCCCACAGGATCCCGATCATGATGAGCCCGGCGAGGCTGAAGCCGATCAGCGGAGACAGGATCATCGGAATGACGACCTTCTCCATCACACCGTCCCAGTGGACGGTGCTCGCCGAGGCGAGCGCGGAGCCGACCAGGCCGCCGATCAGCGCGTGACTGCTCGAGGAGGGAAGGCCGAAGTACCACGTGACGAGGTTCCAGGTGATCGCGCCGACCAGACCTGAGCCGACGATGACGAGACCGTGGCTTCCCTGCGGGGCGTCGATGATGCCTTTGCCGACGGTCGCCGCCACCTGCGTACCGAGATGCGCACCCAGGAAGTTCATGGCCGCGGCCATGAACAGGGCGGCCCTCGGCGTCAGCGCGCGCGTCGAGACGGAGGTCGCGATCGCGTTCGCGGCGTCGTGGAAGCCGTTGGTGTAGTCGAACACCAACGCCACGACCACCACGCCGATGACGAGTGCGAGCGTGAGGTCCACTTAGCTTTCCTTGACCGCGATCGACTCGATCGTGTTGGCCACGTGCTCGAAGGCGTCGGCGGCCATCTCGAGCTGATCGATGACCTCCTTCATCTTGAGGACGGTCAACGCGTCGTACTCCCCGCCGAAGAGCTTGGCGAGAAGGCGGCGGTAGACCTGGTCGGCCTGGTTCTCCAGCCGGTTGATCTCGATCCAGTACTCGTTGAGGTTCTTCATCGAGCGCAGCCTCGGCATGGCCTCGGCGGTGAGCTCGGCGGCACGCTCCAGGACCTCGACCTGCCGGACGACCTCCTTGGGGAGGTGGTCGATCTGGTACAGGACGATGAGGTCGGCGGCCGCCTCCATGTAGTCCATCACGTCGTCGAGGTTCGAGGCGAGACGGTAGATGTCCTCGCGGTCGAAGGGGGTGATGAAGCTCTCGTTGAGCCGGTTCATGATCGCATGAGTGCGCTCGTCGCCGGCGTGCTCACATGCGCGCATCTTCTCGGCCAGGGCTTCCCGGTCCGATCCGTCACTAATGATCTCTACCAGCAGACGGGACGCTGTGACGAGGTTGTTCGCCGAGTCGGCGAACAAGTCGTAGTAGCTGTCCTCACTAGGTGTGAGACGCAGGCGCACGTCGTTCTCCAGATGTGCGGGGATGGTCCGCAGAGAAGGGTACGGGTTACCAGCGGAAATGCGAACTTCACCCGCCAGACACACACTCTTCGTGATGTCGTTACCCGGCGGGTACCCGGCGACACACAGCTTGAGGCAGTCTTGCGGGCATCTTTCCGGTGACCGTTTTTGCTAGTTTTCGGCCACATTATGCCGAAGGCAGGTCACGTATGGGACTCTCTCCCCCGGATCGTCGTCCGGTTGGTCGCCCACACTCCCCTCCGAAGCCCCCGCTTCCACGGCGTTTCCCCGAGATCTACCAAGGTCGGACAGACCGGTAGCTCTCGCGAGCAATCAGGGTGATTTCCATCACGGCTCCCCACTAAACCGGGTCCGGGATCTTCGCTACGGTCCGTACACGGCCGGGATCGTGGAGATCAGATGGGGGTCCGGTGGAAGTTGAGGTACGACCGGCTCGGCGTCGGCCCCCGCTGCCCCTGGTAGCGCGATCCGTACTTCTCCGAGCCGTAGGGGTGCTCCGCCGGGGAACTGAGCCTGAACATGCACAGCTGACCGATCTTCATGCCGGGCCACAGCTTGATCGGCAGCGTCGCGACATTGGAGAGCTCCAGCGTGACGTGCCCGCTGAACCCCGGGTCGATGAACCCGGCCGTCGAGTGCGTCAGCAGCCCGAGCCTGCCCAGCGAGCTCTTGCCCTCCAGCCGCGAGGCGATGTCGTCCGGCAACGTGACGACCTCGTACGTGCTCGCCAGCACGAACTCCCCCGGATGCAGGATGAACGGCTCCCCCTTGTCCGGCTCGACCATCCGCGTCAGATCGGGCTGCTCGACCGCCGGATCGATGTGGGGGTAGCGGTGGTTCTCGAAGACTCTGAAGTAGCGGTCCAGGCGTACGTCAACGCTGGACGGCTGGATCATCTCCGGCTGGAAGGGATCGATCCTGACCCTTCCAGCCTCGATCTCAGCGGCGATGTCACGATCGGAAAGCAGCACGTGTGGAACCTACCAACGCCGGGGCCGTGAATCCCGCTCCCCCGAGCGCCGTACGAATCTTGCTCCCGGGAGGACGAGACTCGCTCAACTTTCCGCTAGAGTAGTGACGCGCGGCACGCCGCACGCGGGTGTAGTTCAATGGCAGAACATCAGCTTCCCAAGCTGACAGCGCGGGTTCGATTCCCGTCACCCGCTCCAAGAGCGAAGGCCCAGGTCAGGGATGGATTCCCGACCAGAGCCTTGTTTGTTTCTAATGCTATTTGATCTTCGCGTGCCATTAGCGTGCCATTAGCTCTCGATCAGCGCATTGGGATCAGCTTCCCCGACGAGCCGTCCTCCTCGTCGTCGCGCCCACTGATCTGCCGGTCGATCGCGTCCGTGATCGTTCTGTCGGCACCCCGCACAGCATGCTGATAGATCATCGCGGCGCGCACGTTGTCGTGACCCATACGGGCCATCAGATCCTTGAGCCCCGCGCCGGACTCTGCGGCGAGCATGTTGCCCGTGTGACGGAGATCATGGAGGTGGAGGCCGGGAAGACCCATCTCCCTGACCACATCCACCCAGCGCGTGCGGGTGTTGAACCCGCTGCGCCGGAGCGGGCCGCCCTTGGCGCCGGGGAAGACGAGCGCGCCGGGATCCTCCTGGACATAGGTGGCCAGGTGCTCCCGCAGCACCGAAATGACGCCCTGGGGGATACCGACCACGCGACGCCCGGCCTTGGATTTGGGCTGGCCGAGGACCAGCTCACCCGTGGAGCGCTCGACGAAGGCTGCCCGGATGCGCACCGTCCCCGCATCGAGGTCGATGTCACTGCGGCGGAGCGCACTCACCTCGCCCCATCGCAGACTGGCGAAAGTAGTCAAGAGCACCAGGGCGCGGAAACGCCGGTCATGGGTGCAGTCAGCCCGACCGTCCGTGCCCATCTTCCACAGCGCCCGTTCGGCGTCCGCCCGTGTTGTGAAGACCTCCGGATGGGTGCGCATCTCGCCGTGCCGCTGGAAGCGCAGCCGATAGGCGTTGTCCTTGAGCTTGCGGACGTTACCGACCGGACGACGGCCCACGAGGTCGGCCAGCTCGAAGACCTGGGCCACGGTGAGCACCGGGCGCTCCTGGGCGTGCTCGTCGCCGGCCCCACGGATCCGGCACGGGTTACGCGAGATGATGTGATCCTCTTCGGCCGCCGTCATCAACACGGCCCGCAACAGGCGATACGCCTTGGCCGCCATGCTGACCGAGACCCCGTTGCCGAGCAGGTCGGCCCGCCACTGCCGAATCATCGCGGTGGAGAGCTTGCCGAGCTGGACCCCGCCCAAGTGCGAGGCGATGTGTTTCTTGAGCAGCCAGCGATAGAGGTCGACGGTGCGGGGGCGGAGGCCCGCGCGCTGGGAGATCCACGTCTCCGCGTAGTCCTGAAGCTTGATCTTCCCGCGATCCGGATCCGTCCACTCCCCCTTGATGATCTGAGCCTCAACGAGGGACAGTGCCCGTTCCGCGTCCCCCTTGCGGTCGTAGGTGTCCGAGCCGGTCCGCATACGCCCGTCCGGGCCGGGATAGCGGATCTGGAAACGTCCGGACGGGAGCTTGCGGACGTTGCCGAAACGTCGGTGACCGTCCTTGTTCGCCATCAGGCCGCCTTTCCGGTGACGTCGTGAGTCATCAGGGGCTCAACCGTCCCCGCGACGACGAAAGCGAGCAGTGCGGACTCTCGGATGCGGACGTGACGGCCGATCTTCACAAACTCGATCCGGCGTTCCGCGATCAGTCGGCGGATGAAACGCTCCGAGGTGTGAAGCAGTGCGGCGGCCTCGTGTGCCTTGAGTAGTTCGTCCAATGAATTTCTCCTGTCAGAGGTCAGGCGGCCAGTGAAGTCATCGAAAGATCTAGAACGGGTTGTCCGTCCGCTCTGGCCTGAAGTTCGATCAGGCGTGCGCGGGTGCGCTGTCGGTTGGCGACTTCGCGCAGCAGCCGTTTGGCCAGTGGGGTGCGGTTGGGGTCTTTGGAGGAGACCGGCCGCCAGATGTAGCGGTGCGGGTCGGTCACGGTGTCGTCGGGCAGGCCGAGCATGTCGAGCACCCAGGCCCGGCGGTCGGCCTTGTGTTCGCGCAGGGTCTTGTTCGACCACTTGCGCGAGACCAGCACGCGACGGCCCGCGTAGCCCAGGTGTTCGGCCTTGTGCGCCTTGCCCTTGCACCGGCCCGGCAGCATGCCCGCCTTGGCCCCCTTGGGCTGCACGCCGTACCGCAACCAGTTCGGGCACGTCGGTGAGCAGGGTTCGTAGCGCAGCGCCTCAACCATGCGGGTGGCGTGGTCACGTCGGGCCTGGTTGTCCTGATCGTCAGGGTCGAGGGGGTCGCCGAGGTTCTTGGTCAGGTACTTGGTGAGGTAGCCGATGCGCTTGTGAGCGTCCGGTGATCCGGCGACGAGGCCCTGAACATCGACCTGAGCACCGAAGCGCACCACGTGCAGCGGTTCGGCCGCCTCGTCGGCGTCGAGCTGGTCGAGAGCTTCGTCCCAGGTGGGCAGCAGTTCGCCCGTGGCGGGGTCGAGGTAGTCGCCGGCCTGTCCGTCCGGGTAGGTGGCGCCGTCGCCCAGGTCGGCCCGTTCCGCCCAGATGGGCAGGTGCTCCCCGTCGAAGCGGACCTCAGTGACCGATGGCCACCACACCTGGTGGTAGGTCGCGGCGGCGATCGCCTTGATTTCCGCGCGTGGCATGGTCCCGCGGATTGCCATGTGCAGGTGAGGGGCGAGCCTCTTCTGTGGTTCGACGGTGGCGAAGTACTGCACGTCGTAGCCCGCCACCCGGCGGAGGTTCTGCACGAAGCGGTCGACGAGTTTGGAGAAGTGCAGCGCGTCGCGGGCCGCGCGAGCGTAGTCGTAGATGCTGGGATCGACGGGCACGCCCAGGCCGGAGCGGATCTTTCCGTAGGAGGGCAGGGTGAGTGTGACGAACAGCGACGGCCGGTAGACCTTGCCATCGGGGGCGATGAAGGTCCGGCCGAGGGTGGTGTCTTGCTTGGCCCGCTTGGGCAGGTCCGGCGCATCCTGACGCCGCCTCGTCGAACGGGAACGCTTCGGGGTCGCCCGACCACCCAGGACATTGCCGCGCATTCCCGCGGCGTTGATCTCCGCGTCGATGCCCGCGATGGCTTCGTCCCAGTCGAGGGTGTCTTCCCCGTCGCGTTCGGCTTCGTCGCGCTTGGCTTGGACGTCGGCCCGGAACTCGATCAGCCATTGCTGGTCGTCGGTGGAGGGGTGAGGTTCGGCGACGGGTTCGGCCTCCAGGTGCCAGCCCTCGCGACACTGAGCCTTACGCAGCTGCTTGTTGCGCTGAGCACACGGCGGGCACTTGGCTTCCTGGGTGGCGCCGCAAGGAATGTTGAACGACTCGGTCATACCGGTGTGGGTGTCGAGGCGCCGCAACTCGATCGGGCGGATGCAAACGCCGTTGTTCTTGGCGACCTCCACCGCGACGTCCAGAGCGAAGGGCAGGGTGTCGCGAATGAGGCGGGGAAGAGTGCGGTCGGCGCCGTCCGGCGAGGAGGCGGGGGTCTCGGTCACATGCCCTCCTCTCGGACGAGCACGTCGGCGGTGAAGCGGTAGGAAGCGCTGTAGGGGTCACGGCGCAGCCGGATGTTCACCAGGTCGGACAGCACCAGCTCAAACCGCGCTGGGGAGTCGGACAGAGGGCTGAGGAGGCGAAAGGGGATGGTGTCGATCTCGACGAGGGTGCCCTGAATGATGATCTTCACTGGTTCACCTCCTCGGCGAAGTCGGCGACCATGGCGCGGATGTCAGCGTCGGAGACGTAGCCGGCACGGGCGCGGATCGGGTCGGGTGAGGTCTCCAGGCGGACGTAGCCGATGCCCGCGCCCTGCTCGGGGATGGGCGAGATGTGATCGGCCAGTGCTCCGCGGTCGCGTGCGCCGTCGCCGAGGACCATGTCCACCTGCTCGGACTCGTCCAGGCGGAGCGCGATCTTGTCGGGGAACAGGTTGCGGACGTTCATGACCTCCTTGCGCGGATCCTGGAGCGCGGCCAACACACCGAACCCGACCGCGCGGCCCTGGGTGGTGAGCGTCGCCAGCGCAGCGGAGATGCGCAGCTTGAGGCCCTTGTCGGATTGGTAGGCGGTCAGGAACGCCACCTCGTCGACCACCACCAGGACGAACGGATCCTCAACGGTGGGGGTGTGGGAGCGCTGGAGGCCGGCGAATCGATCGGCCCGCTCCTGCATGACCGTCACCGCCGCTTCCAGCAGATCAGCACAGGCCGCCGGACTCGCGGCGTAGCGGTCGCCGAACAGGGCGCGTCCGAAGGACAGTTCCATCCGCTTGGGATCCAGCGCCCACACCTGGACCAGACCCGCCCGCACCGCAGGCAGGAGGCCACGGATGGTGGACCAGATGATGGAGCCCTTGCCCGCCCCGGTGGCGCCAGCTACCAGGACGTGCGTGCCGTGAATCTTGAGCCGCCACGGCGTGCCGTCCTCACATCGGCCGATCTCGACCGGCCCGACCGACGCCACCTCGGGGATGGGCAGGGCGGGTAAGGGGGTGGCCAGCGGGTCACGCCGGGGAAAGGCCAGCAGCAAACGGCCCGACCGGGCAACCGTCACCCGACACGAGGTGGCGCCGAATCCGTGGGCGAGGTGCTCGATGCGGTCGGTCCAGTCCTTGACCGACTGTCCGCTGATCATCTTCACCGTGACCAGGTCCGCCCACGAGGTGCAGGTGACGCGCACGATGCGAGGCAGGTAGTCCCGGCCGCGCAGGTTCCGGCCGAGACCGGAGACGATCATCACCGGTTGCCAGTGCCGCCGGTAGAGCCACACCAGCCGCCACCAGGCCAGCAGCCGCCAGCCCATCCAGCGGTTGAACGAGGACCGATCGAAGAACGGCCACGGCGCCAGCAGCGAGAGCGGAACGGCGACGACGACCAGGGCGAGGCGCCAGCCGTACAGGACGCCGAGCACCGCGGGAACGGCGAGCACAGTTACGGCGATCGGGTGACGCCAGACGAGTCGGACGAGTCCGGCCAGCAGCCGCCACAGGAAGATGGTGATGGTGAAGATGGCCGGGGTACGCACCACGGCCGGGCGGAACACCACGGCGGTGTCGGGGGTGGTGGTGACGAGGGTGCGTGCCTCGTCGCCGGGCAGTTTTTTGAACATTAGGCTTGAGCCCTCTCTTGATTTGCGTCTGGGGAGAACCGAGGGGCCGCCGGAAGTTGCACCTTCCAGCGGCCCCACTTCGTGTCAGGCTGCCTTGCCCTGCTCGGACTCGGCCTGGTGGGGGTTGGTGGACTGGTCGGTGTGCAGGCGCTCGCAGTCGGCCAGGTAGCGCGCGGCGGCATCGGCGATCTGTCGGGCGAGGGTCACGTCTCGCTCGGTGACCGGTCCGCCGCCGGTGGTGGAGATGACCACTTGTGCCTCACGGGAGGACAGGTGCAGGAACGGCCGTCCGCCATCGGTGCCCAGCACCGTGACCGACAGGTGCGGGGTGCGAAACGAGGTGTCGAGTCGGGTGCCGTCGTCGTCGAGGGTCACCGCGGCGCGGGTGTAGGGCAGGTGCTCTCTCACGCGGCCACGTCCTTACCGGCCGATGCCTTGGCCGAAGACACCGCGGTGCGGGGAGGACGCATCGACGTTGCGCGGATGGACCAGGCCAGGCGTCCGGTGTTCTGGTTGACGTAGGCGGTGGCGGTCATGCCGTCGAACTCCATCGGCACGAACGGCAGGCCCGGCAGCGCGGCCGGAACGGTCGGCTGGACCGGGGACAGGATCTTGACCGAGACCGTCTTCTGGCCGGCCTTCACGGTCGGGTCGGCGTCCATGACCGCGACCTGCCACACCAGCTCTCCGGTGTTCTTGTCCTTGGCGTAGACGGTGCGGCCCTTGGACGAGGCGTCGAAGTCCTTGACCTGCTCGACCTCGCCGACGATGAAGCAGCCGTGCGGGAAGACCTGCTCGAAGTGGACGGGGATGGGGCCTTGGATGGCCATAAAGCAACAGCTCCTCTTCTTGATTAGCCAGTCAGCTTGACTGACCAAGTTGCTTCTACATTAAGCACGAAGCCCGCTTGGTTAGTCAAGTGCACCAAGCGGGCTTCATGGGGAAAGTTGGATTACCGGATCGGGTAGGCGTCTTCCAGCTCGTGAAGATCGCCAGGAAGGACGGTCTCCACCACTACCCACGGCTTACCCGTCGCATCACAGGCGACGGCATACACGGCTAGCAGCGCGGCCGAGGCCTTCACGCCCAAGAGCTTGCGTTCCTCCGCCGTAGGGTTGCGCGCGGTGATGTGCTCGATGACGTGATCCAGGGAGACGCCGGCCGCGCTCTCCACATAGCGCCGGATGCCTTGGCGCAGATCGGCCGACTCCGCAAGGGCCGTGCCTTCGGCGACATCGGCCGGGACCCAGGTCGCGGAGATCTCGGTGGGTTCGCCGTCGCGCTCCACCAGGATCTTGCGCAGCACGACCGTGGATTTCTGCTCCAGGCCGAGGTAGGCGGCGATGCGGTTGGGAGCCTCCACCGGTCCGGCCGTCAGCAGCTTGCTCGCGGCCTGAGTTTCTGTCCGGTCGAGGAGCTCGCGGCCCGTGCGCGCCTTCTGGTCTTTGGGGATCGCTGGGCGACCGCGTACGAAACGGCCCTTGCCTTGTTGGGTGACGATCCATCCCTGATCGCGTAGGACGCCGAGAGCCTTGACCACGGTGGGTCGTGCCATGCCGAACTCCGCCATGAGCGTGTGTTCGCTGGGCAGCAGCGAGCCCGCCGCATACTCGCCGGAGTCGATGCGCCGTTCAAGCTCGGCGATCAACTGCGCGTATTTGGGAGGCGTGTACTCAAACGACATTAGAGCCTCACATTCAACATGCTTGTCTAGCCAAGCAGGCTATCAGCGCATGTCGATGATGCGAAGCCCTTCGATCGACAGGAAGTTCTCACCCCGTGACGCGACGACACGACCAACCGAAGCTCGCCGTGCCGCCGCGTCCGCCTATCGGGCCTCCCCGGAGAGCAACGCCCTCCATATATCGCTGGCCTGCCGGATCGGCCATCGATAGGTCTCGTGTACTTCCGATCTGCCTTTTCGCTGGAGTGTGCGCCGGATGAAGCCCTGTCCTCCGGCCTGGCACAACTCGTACAGCGTGGCCCGGCACCGGCAGGTCCAAGTGATCACCCGCAGGCGCACCGTCCCCCGGTCAGGGGGCAGCCAGACCAGCCGCGTGTAATCACGCTGCGGTGTGGACACGTGGGGACTCAGGCAGCCCGTCAGCTCGATCATTGCGGAGCACAACCGTTCGGGCCGGGAACCGGAACCGGCCCCCGCTCGCGAAGCTCAACGCAACGACTCGCCACCCGGCGCGCAGCCGTCACCGGATCCCCCGCAGGGCAGAAGGCGTAACGCCGAAGACGAGCCCGCCCCACCTCCTGTCCCGCCCACCAGCGGAACACCTGACCATCGGTCCACACAACCAACCCGAACCAGACCGACACCAGCGCCAGCCCGTACCCGTCATGAACATCCGAGGCAATGTTCAACGCGGCCAACTCATCACGCAGTCGCCGTGCCGCTTGTACCGGGGTGATCGCTTTCTGCCGGCTGATGGCCGGAATCTCGTTGCCGCTCATCAGGCCGCCACCTCGCCAGATCCCAGGCAGTCGAAGCACTTGATCCGGACCGGCTTTACCGCCTGGCCGTCCATGCGGCATTCGACATCGGCACGGCTCCGGCGAATCCACCGCCAGCCACGACCGCAGCAGGCCCCGCAATCCTCGCCCGTCGACTCATCCTCGGAAATCATGGATCAAGGTTCGTCACCTGGGGTTACCCAACCCATCCCGAGCCGGAATCCTTGCCCCGAATAGTCGATATCCCTTGACGGGATAACTCTCAGCGGCAAGCGTTGTATATCCGGAAGCCGAGGCCGCAAGGGAGACGCCACGCATGCCCGCAGATGCGACTAAACCAGTCGTTATCCTGCCGGAACTGTGGCAGCGCCCCGAAATGCTAACGGCCCTCCAAAACCGCAATATCGGCCAAGTATTTCAACTCATCCGCCAATACGCCGGGGTCAGTCAAACCCGCATCGGCACCGCCGTGAATCTCAGCCAAGGCAAGATCAGCGAGATCATGAAGGGAACCGTCAAGGTCACCGCCTTCGACGTCTTCGAACGCGTCGCCGATGGCCTAGACATGCCCAACCCCGCCCGCATGGCCCTGGGACTCGCCCCCACCCCCACCGCGCCATCTCGCGTGATCGACACCACCACTCATCCCGCCGCAGTCATCCCGTCTCGGGATGGAAGGCCAACAAGCTCTCTGCCTAACGTGGAAAGCGTTGTAGCCACCGGCCCGCGCCGACTCGACGACCCCTGGGACGTCGACCTTCCAACGCTGGCCTGGATCGTGGGAAGGCTGGACTCACACGTGGACCGTCGAACGATGCTCCTCCTCGCCGCCGGAATGACCGCCGAAGCCGCGGCCACCATCAGCGACCCCTGGGAGCGACTCTCCCGCGCCCTCACCGGACCCCAAGCGCTCGATGACGACACCATCGAACGTCTCGAAGCACGCACCATCGGCTTTCACCGCCTGGAGTACGTCCTCCCGGCCCGAGCCATCTACCAAGGGCTCACCACCCACATCAACGAACTCAGCACCCTGCTCCAAAGCGGCCCCTCCGACCGCTTCCGCCGCCGCCTGGCCGCCACCGCCGGCGAAGCCGCCACCCTCGCCTCCTGGATCGCCTGGGACCTCAAGCAGCCCGGACAGTCCTCCTCCTTCGAACGCGTCTCAGCCCTGGCCGCAAAAGAGAGCGGGCACCAGATCATCCAAGCGTGCACCCACGCCTACAAGTCGTACGCCGTCGAAGGCCGCGCCGCCTACGAGGCCGTACGCCAAGCCCAGCAGTTCCTCCCCGCCCAGGGAGACGACGCCACCCGCGCCTGGCTGCTCAGCCGAGAAGCCGAAGAACTGGCCGCCCTCGGGGACCGCCGCGCCATCGAGGTGATGCACCAGGCCGAAGAGGCATACGGCCGAGCCCGCCCCCACCGCGAACGCGCCTGGACCCGCTTCCTAGACCCCGGCCGGATGGCCGCCTTCCAGCTCTCCACCTATGTACGACTCGGCGACGAACACCACGTCATCGAAGCCGGCCAGACCGCCCTGTCGGCCGTCGCTCAGGAAAGCGACCACAAGAAGGCCGCGATCGTCTACGCCGACATCGCCCAGGCCCAACTCCAGATCGGCGACATTGCCGAAGGAATCACCTACGCCCGCCGCGCCCTGGAATCCGCCCAGCGCAGCGAATCCACCTGGGGGATCGAGCACCTCGCCACCGTGGAGAAGGCCCTGGCACCGCACACCGACCAGGCTGTCCGCGAGCTGCTCGGCGACATCGCCGCTACCCGCCGGAACGCGGGGCCGTCTCCCGCCTGATCCACTCCAGATAGTCAGCAGTGCCGGCTACGAGGGCGCTGGCGATGATCTGCGGAACCTCGTAGGAGTGCAGCTCCCGCACACACCGAGCCAGATCCTCGAATCGCCCGGTGGTCGTCGTCATCAGCAACAACCACTCGTGGGAGCGCTGGATCTCCCCGGCCCACCAGTAGGTCGACTCGACCAGCGCAACGATCTGAGCCCCCGCGGCCAGCCGACGCTCCACCACTGCCGAACAAATCCGATCCGCCTCATCACGGCTGCCGGCAGTGACGCGAACCTCGATGCAATCCGCACTGTTTTGGATCATGCCAACACACTGCCGAATTGTTCTCATAGGTATCAAGCGGCGGCGCGCCGCGCCGCCGTACCCGGCCCTCTGCCGCCCGCCGACCGGGCGTGCGGCGTGGGCGCCGGTCCCGGCCGGCGGCGACCCGGGCCGTCCACCGACCCGCGCACCCGTCGTACCCAAGGCACTCGCCGACCACCGGCCCGCCGCCGCTGTGTTGAGGAATCGGCTATTCAAAGGTGCGGCTCAGAGACAGTTAAGGCAGCCTTGGTCGCGTAGCAGCCGTCCGCACCGGCCCGAGAGGCGGCCATCCAATGGCAAAAAGTGGTCTGACTTTTCAGTGCTGGCGCGACCAGGGTCGTGTCACCCTCGCGGACCTTCTTACATCTCTGGATTCGATAACCGAGGGCTACCGGTGGCGGCTGGTGATAGACGAACTCCTCAGCCCCCGCTATCAGGAGATCGCCGAAGCTGCCAAAGGCAGTCTCATGGGAACTGAGCAACTTGTCACGATGTTCGGAAACGATGCTCAGCTCATTGACGGTGAGCTGACCGCTCACGATGCGGACGGGGCGATCGTCGATCTGACGATACGCGCCCTGGACAGCACGTGGTGGGACGTGGAGACAACCATGCAGGAGGTTTTAGACAAGATCTTGCTGCTCTATCCCGACGCGAAGGTACTGCCCTGGCGATCGCCTGATGAGGGCTGATCCCCGTCTTGACGATCTCCTCTAGTGCGTCGGCGATGGCCCGATCCCGATCCTTGGCAGTATGCAGATCGAGCGGCGGCGCGCCGCGCCATCCACAGCATCAGCCATCTCCCAGCCGTACTCGTTCCATGACATCGATCACGTAGTGCACGACATCATCGACACGATTCGTACCGCCGAAGATCATGGGGTCGACACCCAACGTGGGATCAAACCGCGCCGCGTGGATTACGACCGGCAGGTTGATACCTCTCGCACGGAAGGTGTGGAGCATCTTGATCCCAGCCTGACCATCCATCCCTCTATGGATGTCGCTGATCACGAGGTCGTACGCATTCCGGTCGAGGTGCACCAAAGCCTCATCCGTTGAAGTGACCTCATCTACCACCATGCCCAACTGCCTGAACAGGGCGGTCAGATACGAATTACCTCCTGGGAGATCATCCACCCAAAGCATCCGGCCACCCTTGAGATACACGGCCGCATGGTCCAGCCTTCGGATAACCGCCTGACGATCTGCACGACTGACCAGCGGCTCTGCCTCCTCCTGACCGCTGCTTTCGACAGCCTTGGTCAGCAGTCGCTCAACCTCCGTGAACTCGACCTCGACAACACCTAACGCCCCGATCCTCGTCATTCGCGGTAGGGCCTCCTTGAGCGGTTTCCGTAAGCCCAAATACACCACGAATGCAAAAACCACCCAGAGTACAGCTGGAACCATGTCGATCAGCTTGCCCCACAACGCTTCAGACACAAGACCTCCGAAAACCCGACACCGTCCATCCCCTCCGAGGGATAGCACCCTAGATAGTGGACGTATTGAATAATGGGGATCCGTTACAGCACTGTGCCTCCGGCGGGGGGTACTCGGCTCCGGGATGATCGACGTTGCACCACGAGGGCCATAGGTGGTTGAGGTGGAAGCCGGATCTTCCCGCCTGCCGCGTCCCAGGCAAGCCCAACATCTCGACTCCTCCGGATCAAGGCCGTCTGTGACCGTTGGCATCCCATGGCCGAGGAACGTCTACCGGCCGGCGTACACGCGAAGACGGCCTTGATCCTCCGTCCCCGAGCTGTTGCCCCTCCGGGGTGGGACGAGGCAGACGGGAAGATCAGGCGGGCGAGGTATATGCGTCCGCACGGGGTTCTCAGGCCGTACCATTCGCGTGCCAGTAAGGCCGGGGAACAAGGGGAAATCAGGGGGACTCACGGACAGGGTGAGACCGTCTCTGACCAGCGCCGCAGCAGCTCAGAGGGTCGCGTACCGAGATCTTGTAAAAAAGAGTACGGCTGTCATGGACAAGGTCTATAGCTTCGGAATTACAAACACAGGAAGCTCTCAGCCAGAGCTTTCGTGCGGTACATCCGGCCCCCGTTGCTGCCGTCCGGGTGTGCGGCATGGGCGCCGATTCCGGAGAGCCAGCGGCCTCGGCCACCGACCGGCGCACTCGTCGTTGCCGTGCCAGCACTGAGCCCACACCGCCTGGCAGCGTCAATCACAGGTTCTCTAGCTGGTGGTTCTTCGGCCAAGCGGGCACCTCTGAGAGCTAGGTAGATCTGGACATTTACTGCGGCTTCGAGGATCGACTGACCTTTCGCCTTCTGAAGGTGACGTATGGCCGCTGGGTAGGCACTTCCTATAAAGGACATGCCATATTCAGTGTCCGCAAATGAAAATATGGTAAGACTGATGCAGAAGTGCCGCCCCTGTGATATCTGTCGGATCTACGATCTAGGGCGATGATGCTCATGCTTCCAAGCAAATCTACAGTAGTGACATTTCTGAGTTCACATATGTGGCAACCAGTGGGTGCCCTGATAGGAACACTGAGCCTGATAGCCACACTCTTGATCTCCTGTGGCGGTAATGACGCTGATCCGGCTTCGAAAATACCGAGCGGAGACAACAATAATTGCCAGGTTGGCGGCAATGCCGGATACGTGAATTGCCCGGTTCAGCAATTGCCTCCAACTCCGACAGCGGCAATCACGAGTGGGCCGTCTCTGACCCTATCGTCGTTCGTGCAGCCGGTGAGCGTCACGTCCAAGTACACCAATGGGCCAAGCGCATTCTTTGAAAAGCCATTGATTCTCTCGGATACAGAGTTGGCTTCGATAAACAACGGTAGTCTTAACTCTTGGTTGGAAGATAGGCCCGACGCGGTGCATGTCGGTGGCAATAAAATAAAGCTAACCCTCCAGGGGCGACGTCAAGTCAACATACTTGACGTGCGAGGACGTATCGTAAGTCGCAAGCCTTTGGCTGGAGGGACCTTTTTCCTTCCGGGATCGGCAGGAGAGGCTGACAACATTCCATTAATCATCGACTTCAGTGACTCATCACTTTCGGCTACGGCGCTCAATGAGGAATTACGGTACTATCGATATTTTGAAGAGAAAACAGTGACGCTGGCACCGGGCGAACAGGAAATATTCTTCATCGAATCCAAAAATGCCGACGAAGGATTCGAATACGAATGGCTTGTGGATGTGATCGCATTGGAGCCGGGCGGAAAAGCGGAAAAATACACTGTCGGCGATGGGGAACGGCCTTTTAGATTTGTTATTCCAGGGCGAACCGAAGTCCTCTATGGTCACTGTTTTTTAACGTGGAGTAATTTGCCACTCCACCCGCCTTGTGTCGGGAAGAAACCCGACTACTGGGTCCGCCTGGATCCAAATCGCTATCTCTAGCACTTTGGATCTTCAAGGTTCGGTAATCCGCTTTCCTGTATGTCTGTTTTTTCGTTATGTTCGCGAAGTACTCGTAGAACGGCTACTAGGAAGAGGGCGGCCGTTCCGTCGCAGCCGATGCATTCGCCTGTACGGTTAAGACGGCCGATGGTCTGCCCTTGCTCGTGTTGATGAATTCGTGCGATTCGGCGAAGCTTGAAAACCTATCGGTGACACTCTGGTCATCCCTAGCTGGACAGACTTCCAGCTCAACAAACCATAGCCCACCTAATTGCAGTTTTAGTTGCAATTCAGCTCCATGCAATTGCATTCCGGGCAGAGCGGTAAGCTCAGTTGGTCCACGTTGAACCAATCAGGACGGGAAAGATCAGAACTGCTAATGCGGTTTAGGTTTGGCGTTATGCCGTGCCCGTTGCGTGCTCATCAGGAGGGTAAACAAGGGGGACTTACGGACACAGCGCGACCGCCGCTGACCTAGGAAGTAGCAGGTCCGAGAGTCACGTGCCGAGGTCTTCCGAACTGGCTCTTCCAATCATCGAAAAATCGAAAGCCCGCCGCCCGGCAGGCAGACGAAGAGCAAACCGTCAGGGCCGCAGGTGCTCCACGCCTCGTAGTGGGAATCGGGCTTCACGGTCAGGTGTGTCCCGGTGTCGAAGACCAGCCGCAGCGCACCGGACTTGAAGGCGACCGACGACACGATTGTCGCGCCGAAGAGCGCCAGGGCCGGCGCGACCTCCTGGCGTTCAGGGGCCAGCTGGACCGGCTTCGCGTCGGGAGCGCTCAGCGGGCCGCTGGTGAGGGTCGCCGTGGTCTCGATGTTCACGTGGGCGTCACCGTCGAGGAGCAACGTCAACTGATAGCTCACCCGGACCTGGACTACCTGCATACCGCGATAGGGCAGAAGCCAACGATCCTCTAGCTCAGCCAGATCTGCCGGTGTGGTCACAGTGCCGTCTGAGCGCATAATCGCCTCCCGGATCAGCGGGTCAGCAGCCGCATGATCATCCTTCCTCCGGTGGTTCACCGAGATCACCATCCGAAGCGTCTCGTCACCATGTGGAAGCACGTAGGAGAGGACCTTGTACTCCTGGCCGTCCTCGCCGGTGACGTTCTCCCAGTCCTTGTCACCGTTCTCTTCCATCCCGGCAAGCTCGTCGTAGCGCGCGACACGTCGCCATCGGTCCAGGTACTCCTCCGCGATCCCCGCCGCGACCTTCTCGTTCAGCTTCACCGGATCATCCTGCCGCTCGTGCCATTAGCGTGCCATTAGACAGGGTGACGAGGGGTCAACCACGGTCACTCACGGCCGGCCGAATGCCCAGCTCAGCGCCCCTACAAGCCGTGATCCATACACTTCCCAAGCTGACAGCGCGGGTTCGATTCCCGTCACCCGCTCCACTCACAAAGGCCCAGGTCAGGACGTAAATCCAGACCGGGGCCTTAGTTGTTTCCGGAGCGCTTTCGATCTTCCGTGCCCGTTACGTGCCCGATGCCGGTGGATCTTCTTTCTTGAGAGCGGCCTCGGCGAGCTTCCCCATGCCGTCGGCGATCATCTGATCCCGCCCGTTCTCGGTGTGCAGATAGATCAGCGCGGCCCGCGTGGTCGAGTGCCCCATCCGGTTCATCAGCTCCCGCAGCGTCGCACCCGACTGCGAGGCGAACGTGTTGCCCGTATGGCGAAGGTCGTGGAAGTGGACGCCGGAGAGGTTCGCCTCCTTCAGCGCCTTGGCCCAGATCCGGCTGAAGGCCGGCCGCCGCAGCATCGCGCCCTTCGCGCCGAGGAAGACGAATGCCTCGTCATGCTCATCGGTGTACGTGTCGAGGTGCGTGCGAAGCTCCGAGACCACCAGCTCGGGAAGAGCGACCGTCCGCGTACCGGCCACGGACTTGGGCAGGCCGACGGTCACCGACCCGTCCTTGAGTTCGGTGGTGGAGGCCACGACCCGAACCGTGCGGGCATCCAGGTTGAGGCTCTTGCGCCGGAGCGCCGCCAGCTCACCCCACCGCAGACTGCCGAACGTCGCCAGGAGCACCAGCGCCCGGAACCGTGGTTCGATCGCACCGGCCAGCGTGAAGACCTGTTCCATGGTGAGCGTCGGACGCTCGGGCGACTCCTCCTTACCGCCGCTCTTGATCTGGCACGGGTTGGACTTGATCATCTTGTCCTCCACGGCCGTGTTCATGATCGCCTTGAGCAGCCGGTACGCCTTGGCGACGGTGACCGGCCCGACTCCTCCGTCCAGGAGCGTCTTGCGCCACTTGCGCACGTGAGCCGCCTTGATCTCACTCACGGCCAGGTTGCCGAACGTCGGGACCAGGTGCAGGCGGAGCAGGCCCTCGTAGAGCTGGACCGTTTTGGGCCGCAGGCCGGGGCGCTCGTTCACCCAGTCGGAGCCGTACTTGCCGAGGTCCGGATTGCTCCAGTCCTCCACGAGGATCTCGGCCTCCTTCTTGGTCAGCCAGACCTCCGCGTCGCGCTTGGTCGCGAAGGTCTCCGGGGCCGCCCGATCGATGTCATCCGGTCCCCGGTAGCGAGCTTGGAACCGACCGGAGGGCAGTTGCCGAACGCGCCCGAAGCGCCTCTTGACCGGCTTGCCCTTGGCGGAGTTCCGGGGCTCTTCCTCAGGGGTGGCGAGTGTGGTCCTGGCCATTACGCGGCCCTCCTGCGTCGTGTGGTGGTGATCGGTTCGACCAGCCCGGCGGCGATGAACGCCTCAAGAGCCGCTTCGGGGATGCGGACGTTGCGTCCGACGTGGATGAAGGCGATCCGCCGTTCCTCGATCAGGCGGCGGGGGAAGCGGACCGAGGTGTTGAGCCGTTCGGCCGCCTCTTCGACGGTGAGCAACCGGCCTTGTGCGAGTTCCGGGAGAGGAGAGGTGGGCTCTTGCCTGGTCTTCCTGGTCATGCCGCCACCTCCAGTCCCGTAGTTGCCGAAAGATCTGGAACAGGTAGGCCGTCCGCTCTGGCCTGGAGTTCGATCAGGCGTGCGCGGGTGCGCTGGCGGTTGGCGACCTCGCGCAGCAGCCGTTTGGCCAGCGGGGTGCGGTTGGGACGTTCCCCCTTGAATGTGGACACCTTAGAGACTGGATCTTGAGGTCCAGGGGAAGAGATGTCCCTGATGGTGATGAAGAACTACCCGCCCGA